>CAJWER010000052.1 GCA_913030785.1 uncultured Chloroflexota bacterium
TATCATCGCGGAAGGGTGGGGGTGGTGTCAAATGGTTGGGGTGGGGTGGGGTGGGGCCGAGCTCAAGACATGGGACAGAGATTATCTGGAACGAAACTTTAAAAGAACATTGTCAATACCAATCATTCCTTCAACAATTTGTCGTACAGTGCGTACGAGCTGCGGAGCAGCCATCCGATGCTGGACATCAAGTTGTTCAAAAACCCACGGCTGGCGTCAGGCGCCGCAGCCTCCGCACTGGGCAGCGTGGCGTTCATAGGGTTTCTCTTCATCTTGACCCAATACTTTCAGTTTGTTCGGGACTTCACTCCGTTCGAGACAGGTCTTGGAATCGTTCCGCTGGTGCTCGGCTTCTTCTTCGGGACCACCATCGCCCCCCGGCTGGTGGCAAGGTTCGGCACCAAGTTGGTGGCCGCGGGCGCGATGACTTTGACGGCTAGTGTATTGGCCAGCCTATCTTTCCTCCAGATAGACACGCCGTACTGGGTGATCGGGATCCAGCTGAGCTTCTTGGGGATCGGACTGTCGAATCTGTACGTCTCCTCCACCGACGCGATGACGGGAGCAGTCCCCGCCGCCAACGCCGGGCTGGGTTCCGCCGTAAACAACCTGACGAGACAGGGCGGCGGGGCGAAACGCAAGAAGAGAGGGGCGTACGGTTGTACAACCCAACATGGCTATCTGACGTGAGACACCGCTGTGCTAGTCGCCGAGGCTGGCCAGTGTCTCTTCGATAGAGCGGTGGATGCCCGTGAAGATGGGCGTGTCGATGAGGGTATAGCTACTGGCCTCAGAGTTCCGAAGCTCCATCACCAGGTCCAGAAAGTCGCTGGGTACGTCGGTCTCGAACCCTACCATAAACTCCTGGTCGTCAAGCCCGAAGGAGTATGAGGTGTTGATCTTGACCGATGGGTACTTGTGGCCAACAGTGAAGTGGACGCTCATCATTCGCTGCCGCTCCTCCTGGGGAAGCGCATACCACTGGCGCGTCTTGGTAAATGGATACAGAACGAAGTACTTGGCATTGCCTGGCATCAGGCTTTCGCTTGTACCCTCCTGATCGGTGTGCTGGTGTTTGCCGACGTACTGTGATTTCCGCGTCAGGGCGAGGTAGGAGTAGGGCTGAGTCAGGTACTTGCCGAGACTCGTGCTCCACAGGCGCGTAGCCATTTCCTGGAGCTGCTCGAGGGTTTCGGTGGCATGCCAGAGCATGAAGTCGGCGTCTCCGCGCAAACCCACCATGCTGAAGCTGCGTATAAACATATCAGATGAGAGTTCGTCGATCACTGCACTGAATTCGCGGCGACCTTCGTCTTTTTCGTCATCTGAGAGCCTTCGCCACAATGGATCGATGGCAAAGAGGTCATACTTAACAAACTGCCCTCCGCTCGCCATGGGTACTCCTTGAATCGGGCCGGGGGATTGAGATCTATGGAGTTGGACCTGGATGGTCCTCTGAACGTATATAGCCTGTTTAACCGCTCGGGAAACCCCGATTTCGCAGGCCCGCATTATAGCATCCGTCACAAGCTGAGGCTGTTGTCTCCAACCTTGACACCAATCTCCGGTCCCCGTTACGATCAATTAGGAAGGTCCGACCAGGATGAACCGGACACATATCCGAGGAAGATGATGTCGAACCGCTACCAGAGAGAGATTGAGGAAATTCTCCAGCAGGCCGGTGAGCTGGGGAAAGGGAAAGGGAACCGCGGAGGACGAGGGGAGTTGTTCGGCATGCTTCGCAGGTACATCGCCCAGTCCATCGGTGGCAAGACATGGTCCATCACTCCCGGACGAGTGATGCTGGTAGCGGTAGTGTTGCTGCTATCGGCGCTGATTATGACTTCCGCAGTCCCCGGCATGGTCGGTCCGCTGGCGTGGGCCGGGCTGATACTGTTCATAGTGGGCTACGCGATGTTCTTCATCAAGCCCAGCAAGATCGAAAAGAGGTGGAGGGGACAGCCCATCGATGATCGCGGTGAGCGATGGTGGGAGCGGTTCCGACGCAAGCCACGGTAGCGTCTTTTTATTCCATAACGAACCATAACGAGAAGGCCCCGTCGCATGCGCCGGGGCCTTCTTTCATTCACTCTATCTGTGGAGCCGCTTTGGGACGCCCTCAGGCTTGGTAATCCTAGAGGGCACACTCCCCTTCGCCCCGTTCCAGCTTGTAGATCACGGTCTTGTCCCAGTCCATGTAGGCGTCGATGGAGTCCCGGTTGAGCTCACGCTCCTCCTTGAATCCGGACACTGCGGGCTCGAACGCGCCGGGACCGACCCTCTGCACGAAGTCCTTGAATAGTTCGCCCTCCTCACGCTGGTCTCGATAGAATTCGAGTATCTTCTTGAGGGCGGCTGGAACCTGCTTCGACGGGATACGGGTCTTGACTCTCTGGGCCATACGGGCGTCGCCGCCGTCATAGCTCCCCCCGACGAGCAGCTCGTACGCCGGCACCTGGCCACCCGGGGCCTTCGTAGCCGCACCGTGGAAGCCGATGTCGGCGACGTGGTGCTGGCTGCACCCATTGGGGCAGCCGCTCATCTTCACATGCATCTGCTTGATAAGTGGGTCTGAGATGTCCATGCCTTCGAGGGTTTCGCTGACTGCTCGGCCAAGTCCCATCGATGAGGTAATGCCCAGTTTGCAGCTATCGGTGCCAGGGCAGGACACGACGTCGGTGATCTCGTGGACACCAGCGTCACCGAAGCCGATTTCCTTCAGCCTCTGCCACACCTCATACAGGGCTCCCTCGGGGACCCATCGCAACGCCATGTTCTGCTGGTGGGTGATCCTCACCCTGCCACCAGCGTATTTCCGAGAAAGGTCGGCAAGCTGAGCGAACTGTTCGGCCTGGATATCACCAAGCTTCAACTTGACCAGGGCCGTCTTGTAGCCGCTCTGTTTCTGATCAGATACATTGGACTCGACCCAACTGTTGAACTCGGGCGAGTTGTCGCTAGCCGCATACCCAACTGCCGGAGGAGTCGGCGCGTCGGCTTCCTCGTCCTCGATGAATAGCAGTCGCGTGGGGTCGAAGGACTTCTGGGCCCAGTCCTCCTTCAACTCCTCGTCGACCATCTCTCTAAATGCGTCGATCCCGACGCGGGCAATAAAGAACTTGATCCGCGCCTTCGACCTGTTCTTGCGCAACTCATTGGTTCGATGGAAGATTCGGAGGACCGCCTCTGTAACCTTTAGGAACTCGTCCACCGGCACGAAATCGTAGAGGGTCGGAGCGACGACGGGCATGATCGACGTACCACCCCCGGTCTTCATCTCGAAGCCCTTGACGCCGTCCACGATCTTCGGCAGGAAACCCACGTCGTGTATCGCGGAGATCGCGCAGTCCTGGGCGCAACCGGAGAAGGAGGTCTTGACCTTTCGAGGCATCGTCTGGGTAAACGGGTGCCTGACAAAGTATCGTGAGTATGCGGCCGCATACGGAGTAACGTCGAAGGGCTCGTCTGAGCAGACACCCGCCATCGCGCACCCGGTGACGTTGCGGACAGTGTTCCCGCAAGCCTCTCTGGTCGACAATCCCTCATCCCCCAGTATTCGCAGGAAGTCGGCGATGTCCTCCAGCTTAACGTGGTGGAACTGGATGTTCTCTCGAGTAGTGAGGTGGCCCTTATTCAGCGGGGCATACTTTGCCGCGACCACTCCGAGAGCATCGAGCTGGTCCGCCGTGAGGCCGCCAAAAGGCGCCTTGACCCTGACCATGTGGGTATCAGGCTGCCGCTGGCCGTACACGCCCTGACGTAGTCTGAACGCTTGAAACTCAGTCTCGTCCCATTGGCCAGCCTGGAAACGCTTGACTTGCGCCTCAAATTCTTCGATCTCCTCTGGGATCACTTCAATGACCCGCTGAACGCGCGGCTTCCAAGTAGTCTGTGTCATCTCTAACCTTTCCTCCAATACGGTCCCAGAAACGGGGTCCTACAAACAAAAAACCCGCTCACGTTGTAAATTAGGAGCGGGTCACTCGTCTCGTGCAGACATGATCGAGACCCCTATCGGCGTCTGATACACACGCACGTCAGACCGTATTGCAGCTTTTTCACGATCGGTCGAGTGTAGCAGTGGCCTTTGTGAGTGTCAATGATTTGGGATCGGGCCAACCTGTTAGCCACTATGAATAGATGCTCCGCCCTTCGTGCGAGGAATCCATCGTGGTAGGGTTCTCAACCTAAGGAGTACTCGGATCGGATGTGCAGGTCGACGGCGACTACCCGATTCAGATACATTACCTGACTACACAGGGCGCTGGAGATGACAGATGTTCGCATTAGAAGTGCCTCTGATCTTCGCCTTTACAGCGGGGCTGGTTGCCGCCTTCAACCCCTGTGGCGCCGCCATGTTCCCCGCCTACGTCGGCTACCAGCTTGACACAGTGCAGTCCACCGGCAAGCCGGTGACGTCCGGAATCCGGGCGATCGTACTGGGCCTGGCCGCGACGGCCGGATTCATTGTGGTTTTCGGCAGTGTCGGGATCATCCTCGCGCTCGGAGGAAAGGTCGTCGACAGGTTCCTACCTTTCGTGGGACTTGGCGTCGGCGTGGTCATCACCGGAGTTGGGCTGTACCTGCTAATCTCACGCCGCAAGATCGGGATCATGGCCGCGAGCCGCGTGAACCTCGGGCAGGGCAAGGGTGTTAGGAGCGTGTTCTTGTTCGGGATCGCCTACGCGCTGGCTTCCCTCAGTTGCGCACTACCGGTCTTCCTCGCAGCCGTAGGCATCGTCGCGGGCCAATCCCTCAGCGCCGGTTCCGTTGCGGAGACGGTCATCGGGTCTGTGACCTACGGAATCGGAATGGGGTCGGTGTTGGTAGCAGCGACCGTCGGCGTCGTATTCTTCAAAGAAGCTGTAGAGAAGGGTATTCGTGTGGCCCGGCCTTATATCGAGCCCATCGGCAACGTGGCCATGGTCGGGGCGGGGATGTACCTGATCTACTACTGGGCGTTCGGCAAGGGAAGCGACCTGCTGGCTCTGCGAACTGAGCAATTTTTCGGCTAGATGCGCTCTAGCGTCTCGCTCGCACCGTTCTACCGAATTGACAGAACACCTTCACCCTAGGCAGCCTCTGCCCACCGCAAGGATTCATCTCCCGCGTTCATCGCCCCACAGTAGAATATGGAGGCGTGGAGAGAACGAGAAACCACGCTCCACGCAGGCCTCGGCGACCCATCTCCCTCTCTCTTTCATCGCCTCAGCCGTTACTCCCTCCGGCATCAGCATTACGCGTTCGGAGGCCAGCCCGTATCTCGCAACGATGGCAGCAACTTCGTCGACGTCGGGCGGGGCTACAACCACGAATTTGAAGTACGCGGTGTCCATGTGTCCAAAAGCGGAAAGCGCGTCAGGGACCTCGCGTGCACGTGTCATGTTGCCCGAGTTCTCTAGTTTCGGCGAGACGTTCCACTGGGCGATGCCCTCGATCATTTCCGGCGAAGGGACGATGGTGCCGTTGGTCTCTACCTCGCAGTAGAATCCCTGCCCGGCCAGAGACGCCACCAGGGGCGCGAGAACGGCCTGCTGCAACAACGGCTCTCCCCCAGTGATTACCAGGCGCGGCCTCCCGAACGCGAGGATGCGGCTTTCCACCTCATCGAGCGCCATCTCGACGACCCCGTCAGCGTAGTCGAAGTTCCGCCAGTCCCATGTGTACCGTGTGTCGCACCAGGTACAGACAAGGTTGCAGGTGGCGAGCCTCAGGAAAACCGTGGGGGTGCCCGCGCTGACTCCCTCGCCCTGGATAGAGTGGAATATCTCCGGCTCACCGGAGGGCTGGCGACTCACCTTCAGCAATAGGACTCCTTGTTGCAGATAAACCTACGAGTCTTGCGACAAGAACATGTCGACGAAGAAATCGATGGATCCGGGATTGGCCATCGCGCCCTCGCTGACGGCTTCCGCTAGCGGGACTCCCGCCAGCACCCTCTTGACCGGAATCTCGAGCTTCTTACCGTTCAGGGTCTTGGGCACCTCGTCTATAGCATAGATCGCGTCTGGGACGTGGCGGGGCGATAGCTCGGACCGAATTTTGGCGCGCAGCCCACTTGAGAACTCATCATCCAATTCGGCTCCATCGATCATCACGACGAACAGCAATAGCCTGCCCGACTGCCCTCCGTCGCCTGTGTCGACGACGAGGCTGTCAGCAACACCATCAACAACATCCACTACCCGGTAGAATTCGCTCGTGCCCATCCGGACACCGCCGCGATTCAGCGTGGCGTCCGAGCGCCCGTAGATCATGCAGCTGCCCTCGGGACTGATCTTGATCCAGTCGCCGTGTCTCCATACACCTGGAAAGCGCTCAAAGTAGCTCTCGGTGTATCGGGCATTGCCCAGGTCATTCCAAAAGTAGACGGGCATCGATGGCAAAGGCTCGGTGATGACCAGCTCGCCGACCTTACCGATCAGAGGCTTGCCGTCCTGATCGTACGCCTCTACCTTCGCCCCCAACCCGAGACACTGGATCTCTCCCGCGCGCACCGGTAGTAGAGGCGACGAGCCCCCGAACCCGGTACACATGTCGCTGCCACCGCTGAAGGAGGCAAGCAGCAGGTCTGAGCCGACAGAATCGTAGACCCAGCCAAACCCCTCCGGCGACAGCGGCGCACCCGTTGAACCGACGCTGCGGATTTTGGACAGTTCGAAATCCTGACCTGGCGACATGCCGTCCTTCATGCAGGCGTGTATGTAGGGCGCGCTGGCGCCGAAGTAGGTCATCGATGTCTCCTCTGCGAGACCCCAGAGCGCGCTCATGTCCGGATACACCGGGTCGCCGTCGTATAACACAACCGAGGTACCCAACAGCAGGCCACCGACGAGAAGGTTCCACATCATCCATCCAGTTGTCGTAAACCAGAAGAAGCGGTCCTCCGACATCAGATCGAGGTGAAGGGACAGGACCTTGAGGTGCTCAAGGACGATGCCTCCATGACCATGGACGATGGGCTTGGGAAGGCCGGTGGTGCCCGACGAATACAGCACCCATAGCGGATGGTCGAATGGCACACGCTCGAACTCGAGCGTTTCGCCTTCGCCCGTCTCAATCTCTTCCCATGGCTTGGCGAATTTGAGGGCGTCCAGTGTCGGACTAGACTCGAGATACGGCAGTATCACGGTGTTTTCAAGACTGGGCAGGGCTGCCTCGATCTCGGCTACGGCGTCCAGCCTTTGGAAGGCCTTGCCGCCGTAACGGTAGCCGTCGACAGCGAGGAGAACCCTGGGCGCGATCTGCTTAAAACGATCGACGACGTTCTTGGTACCGAACTCGGGAGAGCAGACCGCCCATGTGGCCCCGATACTCACGGTCGCAAGGAACGCTACGACTGTCTCGGGCATGTTGGGCATGTATGCTACGACACGGTCGCCCTTGCGCACGCCCAGCCGTCTCAGGCCCGCCGCCACCGATGCTACTCGTTGGCGGAGTTCGCGGTACGTGATGATCGTGAGTGGCTTGTCTTCAGCCTTGAATACCACGGCCGGATGATCGTCGTTCCTTGCCAGCGCTCGTTCCGCGTAGTTTAGCTCGGCGCCCACAAACCACCTGGCGCCAGGCATCGACCGATCCTCCAAGGCCACTTGGTCCGGAGGCAGTGGTCCTACTTCGTAAAACTCCCAGATGGAGGCCCAGAAACTTTCGATTTCACTGACGGACCACTGCCAGAGAGCGGCGTAGTCTGAAAAGTTCAGGCCCCTGTGTGAGGCGAGCCAGAGCATATAGCTAGAGACGTTGGAGCGCTGCTTTATGGACTCGGACGGCTCCCACAGCAGGGTTCCTTCGACGACGGATTGTGATGAACTTTCGCGTGGCATGTGGTGTCCTGGGGGGCGTGTGATGAGACCTGAGTGCTGGGGCCGTCAGTCCTTGGACAACTTGTAGCCGAAGCCGCGGACGGTGATGACGTACCTGGGGTCGGACGGGGTTGGCTCGACCCACAGCCTGATCCGTCTCACCGTTTGCTCGATCTCCTGATCGCCCACGTCACCTCCGGCACGCTCTGGCCAGCCACCAAGAGCGATGTCGTCCTTGCTACAGGATTCGCCCCTCCTCTGATAACGGACGTTCACAACGTCGAACTCTTTGCGGGACAGCGGCGGCACGAGAAGCTCCTCTTGCAACCAGACCTCTCTGGACCTCGGGTCCACAAAAAGGCCGGAATCGTCGATTGCAGGGGCCGACGGCTGAGAGAGGGTGACCCCGCGTATCTGGTACCTGAGGACGACCTGTCCCTCGGCCAACTCGACGCGATCACCACCTTCGAGAATGTGCCCCCTGCCCTTGGAGGCGCGTGCCGTTGACGAAGATACCGTTCCTGCTGTCGAGATCCCGAATCATATAGCCGTCCACTTCCTCGGTGATCTGAGCGCGGATTCGCGATACTTAGGAATTATCTATGGACACGTCTGCACTCGTGGATGCCCCAAGAAGACAGATCCGGCGGTCCAGAGGGATCACTCGAAGGTCCAGTATGCCTTGTTCTACGATCAGCACGGACAGCGGATTGTCGGCCATTCGGTGACCTCGCTGGCTGCGGGAGCCCTATAAATCCCGGTTCCACACATGACGTCGCAACGCATTTCCCGAAACCAATTGTAGCGTCGCCATTCCTGTGCGGCAACCGATACCGTACGGTTCAACGGACTGTCAGCTTCCTGTCAGGTCTCCGAAAGCAGACCGCCAGGTGAACCTCTATTACAGGCCATAGACTGAATTCATACACATTCGATACGGCCAGTACCAGTGAGCCCGAGAGCGTAGCTGCAGCAATTGCGGTAAGGGCGTCTCAGCAGTAGGAGGGCACCACACCATGATCGACTTCAGAGCATATCCCAGATGCAACGGCGACGTTTTGGAGTACTTTCCGGCCGATAGCGAGAGTGCACTTTGCATCAACTGTGGTTGGCGCGCGCCGGACGTCCCCGAGGACGTATCCGAGCAGGTCAAGGCTCACAGGGGATGAGTCACATCGAAGACGCCTACAAGCGCGACGAGTCTGGTGGCCGGAGCGCCTAGGCCAGTTTCTGAAGCTACACGCTGGGCCCCGCTCACTCTCCAGAGCGGCCGGATAGAGCCGAACCGCACATCCTATACGTCCGCAGCGCCGCCTCCTTGCGTGGTGGGCATGCCCTAGATATACTACTCGTCGCACGCGTGAGGGCAGCCCCTCTCCCACACCTCGTCGGGTCGGACTGAAAGCGCGTCGCGTAATTCTTCGAGCCAACAGAGGAGGTCGCCGTTGAAGCGGACCGCTCTACTATTGATACCTGGACTCCTGCTGGCACTGTTGCTGGCCGCATGCGGCTCCGATGATCCAGCGCCCCCGACTGGCGTCGACTCCCCAGCCCCTCCCGAATCTGCCTCCGCCGGGATGATCAAGGCCGCGTCTCAAACCATCGTGGGGACCGAGACCGAAGGCGGCGTTGCGACGGTCGCGCAGGACGGCTGCGAGGACGGTACCTCTCGAACGGTAGCCCTCCAGGACCCGGCTGGAAGCGGAGAGTACTTGTTCGACCCATCGGAACTGAGTTTTAAGAAGGGCGAGTGCGTCAACTTCACCTTCACCTCCGAGAACGAGTTCCACACTTTCACCGTCGAGGCGCTGGACCTTGACGTCAGTGTCGACGGTGGGGCGTCTGAGAATGTCGCATTCACATTTGACGTGGCCGGCGAATATGAGTTGGTTTGCGTCCCCCATGAGCTCCTGGGTATGGTGGGAACGATTACCGTCTCGGAGTAGCCGGACGGAAGGCCATACCACTACCAAGGGAGCCTAAGACGTGGGAAGCAACCGAACTCTGACGGGCAGTCACCTGATTGCCCGGGCACTGCAGCTTGAGGGTGTCGAGAACCTATTCACCCTTGCCGGTGACCATGTCCTCCCTGTCCTCGATGTCGCCAGTGATGCTGGCTTTCGGCTAATCGACACGCGCCACGAACAGGCAGCTGTCCACATGGCCGATTCGTGGGGCCGCATCACCGGCCAGCCCGGCGTTGCGATGTACACCACGCCCGGGTTCGCGAATGCCATCCCCGGCCTCGCTAGTGCATACCACGCCGAAAGCCCCATGTTGTCTATCAGCGGATCGGCCGAGCTATCGGAGCTGGGTCGAGGTGCGATGCAGGAAATCGACCAGGTCAGCATGGCCCGACCTATCACGAAGGGCGCCTGGATGGTCACCGATGTCCGCCGCATCCCTCACATGATCGCGCAGGCGCTGCGGATTGCATACAGCGGTCGCCGGGGTCCGGTCCACCTGACTATACCGGTAGACATCCAGCAGCAGGCGGTCTCGGAAGACGAAGTGGACTTCTACAACCCTGCGGAGTACCGGAGCTCCTCCCCACTAAGTGCTCCGTCTCAGGCGATTCATGCGGCGATAGAGTTGCTGAGAGGGGCCAACAGGCCAATCATCATAGCCGGTAGCGCCGCAGCCTATGCACGGTCTGGGGACGCGCTGCAGCGGCTCATAGAGACCACGCGAATCCCTATTCTGACGGAGGGTGACGCGAGGGGTCTGATATCCGACGACCACCAGTACAGCTACGGTTTTTTTGACTCAGGGCTCAACCGGGCCGCCAAGATGCTCGGCACCGCCGATGTTGTTGTGCTTGTCGGCCGCAAACAAGACATTATCCTGGGCTACGGTATGTCGCCGACCATCTCTCCCGACGCGAAGATCATCCAGATCGACCCCTCAGAGGCCGAGATCGGACGAAACCGAGGCGTCTCGTTGGGCATTGTCGGAGACATAGAGGCGATCGCCGGTCAACTCACCGAGGAGGCCTCCAGGCACTCCTGGTCAAACCTGCCCTGGCTGAAAGAGCTTCAGCAGGCGCGAGACGAACAGGTACGCTTCCTGGAATCGTTGGCGGTCTCCGAGACGCCTATGCACGCGATGTTTGTGCACAAGACTGTCAGCGGAATGCTACGCGACGACGACAGCCTGGCATTCGATGGCGGCGACTTCTGCCACTTCGGCAAGGCGTACCACCCATCACGAACTCCAAAGAGTTGGTCGTATCTCTCTCCAATGGGTATGCTAGGCTCCGCACTGCCAGCGGCCATGACGGCGAAATTGGCGTACCCCGAGAGAAGATCCATTATGTTTACGGGTGACGGTGCATTCGGGTTCAACGGCATGGAGTTCGATACGGCCGTACGCCACAACCTGCCGGTTGTCGCCATCATGGGCAACGACGCCGCATGGGGCATTGATCGCCAGATCCAACTCCAGGTATTCGGCAAGCCGGTTGTCACCGACCTGTTGCCTACTCGCTATGACAAGGTGGTCGAAGGACTGGGTGGACACTCGGAGCACGTGGAAGAACCGGAGGACCTCGCCCCTGCACTCCAGCGCGCCTTCGACAGCGGTCGTCCATCCCTGGTGAACATCGGTGTGCAGCGGGGCATTAGTCCAAGGGCCGAGGCGTCCATCAGACGCTGGAAGAGCGACGCCGTCCTGCCGTTCTAGGGACAGGACGGGCAAAGGGGTCATATCAAGATGAGCACATCATCCGGCATCAAACCCTTCGATACGCTTGTGGTCGGCAGCCTGCCGCGTCCCAGGTGGGTTCGCGATCTGATCGAGGACCGCAAGGCGGGCCTCATCAGCCATGAGGATGCGGACCTGCTGCTGGACGACGCAATCCCCTCGGCGATAGACATGCAGGAACGCGCCGGCGTCGATTTCATCTCCGACGGCGAGTGGCGGCGGGAGAGCTACGTCAAGGTCTTCGCCGATGCGGTCGACGGCTTCAAGGCCGACCTGATTGATGGCGGCACGTACCGGACCTCCACCCTCTACTACCCCGCTGTAGTCTCCAAGCTGAAGACACGCGGTCCGATTGCGACTGATGAGGCGGCGTTCCTAAAAAAGCACACCAACTCTAAGACAATCGTGGCGCTTCCTTCGCCCTACACGATCGGCCGCAGAATGTGGAGCACTGAGCACTCCAAGGCGGCGTACCCGACGCGCGAGGAGTTCATGGACGACTGCGTTACCATCGTGCGCGACGAGGCGCAGGCCCTCGTTGCCCTGGGGGTCAGTGCGATCCAGCTCGACGACCCCTGGCTGGCGCTGCTCGTGGACCCGGACTATCGGAAGCGCGAGGGCATTACCGACATCGACCACGAGATCGAGCAGTCGGTCCGCTGCGCCAACGAGGTCGCCGAAGGCCTGGAAGGGATCTCACTGAGCGTCCACCTCTGCCATGCCCACTTCGACCGTCGCCACGGCTCTAAGGGTCCCTACGACCTGATTATTGCCGCCCTGGGACAGATGAAGGCTGACAGGTTCGCCATGGAGTTCGCCACACCCGATGCGGGCGGCATAGACGTGTTGCGGCAGTTCCCGAACGACAAGACGCTGGGACTCGGCGTGATCGATCACACGGATGTCAACGTCGAGAGTCCAGAGCTGGTTGCCGAGCGGGCAGAGCGGGCTATGGAGTTCGTGCCGAAGGAGCGCCTTACACTGAATCCGGACTGCGGTTTTGCGCCGTCGAGCCTGAACCCAATGGATTTCGACGAGGCCTATCTCAAGCTGAGTGCCCTGAGCCAGGGCGCGGCCCTTCTCCGGGACAGGCACGGCTAGACCTGGCGTGCTCCTACGTGTCGCTGAAGGCCACGTCAGCGGGCTATGATGTCTCGTCAACCTCTCGGAAGCAGTATATGAACGCATTGTGAGGAGCGCCCTCACACACCCGGCAAGGGGGGGGCTGCGGCCCTCTGCACACCCCTAATTTCGACGCCTGCCACTCCTCCCGGATCCCCGGCAGACAATCATGACCGTCAACGGAGTACTCATGGCCAACGCCGAAATCGTGTCGATCGGGTCGGAGCTGCTTTTGGGGCAGATTGTGGACACGAACGCCGCGTGGATGGCCCAACGGCTCACAAGCGTCGGCGTAAATCTGTTCCACAAGACGATAGTCGGGGATAACCACGAGCGCATGGGAGCCGCGATCGCTCAGGCGCTGGACCGGTCCGACGTTGTCATCACGGGCGGAGGAATCGGCCCCACACAGGACGACATCACCAGGGATGTCATCGCCGAGGTGACAGGGCGTAAGCTGTCGCTGCACCCAGATTTGCTGTCTGACATCGAGCGGCGGTTTCGAAGTCGCGGGTTCATCATGACGAAGAACAACGAGAGACAGGCCTACATACCTGAAGGGGCGATCCCGGTGCACAACCCTAATGGCACCGCGCCCTCCTTTGTCGTGGAGGACGAGAGGGGAGTCGTCATCGCGTTGCCGGGTGTCCCATTTGAGATGAAGTGGTTGTTCGACAACGAGGTGGTTCCGTATCTACAAAAAAGATTCGATCTCTCCGATGTGATCACCTACCGTGTGCTGAAGGTGGCGGACATGGGCGAGAGCGCGGTGGACGAGCGGATCGGCCATCTGATTGCGAGCTCCAGCAACCCGACCGTCGGCGTTCTGGCCCACCCAGGGCAGGTGGACGTGCGGATTGCAGCCAAAGCGTCCGACGAGACAGAAGCGGCAAAGTTAATTGCGCCCGTCGAAGCGGAGGTACGTGAGCTCCTGGGCTCACGGGTGTTTGCGATCGACGAGGAGTCGATGGAGGACACGGTAGGCTCACTGCTGAGTCGATCCAATAAGACTATTGCGGTCTACGAGGATCTGACGGGCGGGCTAGTCACGGGACGCATGCTCGACGCCAGCCACGAGCATGTTGTCACGGGAATCATCGGCAACGACATCACAGCGATTCAACGGCTGTTAGCACACTCCAGCGCACCGGAGAGGTCGGAGGAACTGCTTTCCGATACTGGAGAAGAAGCGCTGACCGCCGAAATTGCGCGTGCAATCAGGCTTCAGGCTGGGGCCGACCTCGGCCTGGCGCTGCACGGCGTACAGGACCCGGACGATACCGCTCTCAATCTGGGCAAGGGCCGCACCGTAATTACCATCACAGATGGCAATGCTTTCAGATCGAGAATCTACGAGAGTGCGGGTCGCGGCATTCCGGACAGGACACGAATGAGCATCAACGCAGTGGAGCTAGTGCGGATGGCCCTGACCGAGGGGTTTGGATAACCGGGTATTCCACGAACGAACCCAGCAGCAGAAAAAAGTAAAGGGGCCCCGCCGAAGCGAGGCCCCTTGTTAGAGATGCTCCAGGGAACATCTACCGGGAACACCTCCACGTACTACTATCCAATGCCATTACCTCCTTTCTAGGGACCACCCATAAGCTGTCTTCCACATCCGCCTGTCCCTGCTTCGCATTATACACAGTGCACCATTCGGACGCGCTAGAGGGAGAAGCAACACTTTGTGGTCACGATTGCACTGCGTCGCTCCGCCGGATTGAAGGCCCGATACCACTACAAAAGCAAACGCCCCCCGGTGATCGGGGGGCGTTTGTATTACTGGCTATGTCGAACTACAGCTAGCGTTTGGTCCACTGCTGGGCCTTGCGAGCCCGTTTCAGACCGTACTTCTTACTCTCCTTCTCCCTGGAGTCGCGAGTGAGAAGGCCTGCCTTCTTGAGGCGCGGCCGCAAACTTGCGTCGAGCTCCAATAGCGCCCTGGAGATGCCGTGTCGGAGAGCACCGGCCTGGCTAACCACCCCACCACCGGTTTTTACACCGATACTGGTTGCTTCATTTATAAAGTGTAATGGTACTCGCATCGCAAGCTTTTCTTTCGCATCAATACGTTGAAAATCAATGTGTAGAATTAGTTTTTTGTAGGCGTGTCTTTGTAAATCTTTAAGCACTACCTCCTCACTGTTTTTACCCATATTCAAGGTCAAAACGTGTGAGTAAAACGCTTCATTGTCAAGTTGATGTCCAAGCGCGTTTTGATCTACTGAAATCATCACAGCTTCTTTATCGGTGCCATACACAATACCGGGAACCTTTCCGGTTTTACGTAGGCGGCGGCTCGCACCCTTCCCCACGCTTTCACGCGGCTCTGCATTTATTTCGAATGTTTGCATTTCAAACTCCTGGTTATATTTATTTTGTGTTCTCCATCCGCGACCAGACAAAGAACTATTGGTTAACGCTATTAGTAAATAGCTGCAAGCACCAGGATGATTTTCATGATGCTTGCTGATAATTGCTATGGTTTAGATACCGTTCTTCCTTACATCTTATTACTAGTCAATAAACATCGAACTGAGTGATTCACCCTCTGCAACACGGCGGACACTCTCAGCTAACATCGCAGCCACGCTTAATTGACGAATACGATCAAGCGCCATGGCTTGTAAACGCTTAGCCACTTCATTGCCTTCAAAATAGGGAGCTGCTAATGCTTCTGCAATTAGGATATCTTGACGAACACGCAGTGACCCGAGTGTCACAT
>CAJWER010000053.1 GCA_913030785.1 uncultured Chloroflexota bacterium
GATCTGGTATCACCGATCGTCGCATCGGAGACGGTGGTAAGTGCGATCTGGGCGGTTCTGGCCGCTGCGGTGGGCATTTTCCTGTACGTCTGGTGGGCCTTCCGCAACGTGCCCAGCCCGTTTCGTTACGGCACAGCCGCCATCGTGGCGTTGCTGCATGACGCGATGGTGGTCGTTGGCGTTTTCGCCATTCTTGGGGTGGTGGCTGACATCGAGGTCAACACGATGTTCCTCATCGCGCTGCTAACCGTGATCGGCTATAGCGTGAACGACACTATCGTTGTGTTCGACAGACTGCGTGAGAACGTTCTTCTATATCCGAACCGGGCGCTTGCTGCCAATGCCAACCTGAGTATCTCGGAGACCATCAGCAGGTCCCTCAATACGAGCCTGACGCTGCTGTTCACGCTAGTGGCGCTGCTACTGTTCGGTGGACCAACGATCCGGGTGTTCCTGTGGGTGCTTCTAATAGGCGTGATTGCAGGGACGTACAGCTCGATCGGAATAGCTACGAACCTCCTTGTCGCATGGGAGGCGGGCTCAATCGGCCGCCTGTTCCGCAGGGGCCGCCCCGAGGCCGAAGCCAGCGCCTGATAGAGACTCGCCGGTCATATCATGCTATGACCGGTGTTCGAGCCGCTGCGGCGTGAGGCGCTTCCGCCAACACCAGCATCGGTGCAACGCCCTATTCTATGTCCGTAGCTGCGTTAGTATGTCGCTCTGCCTCCGCTGATGTCAAAGACCGCTCCCGTGCTGAACGAGCACTCCTTGGACGCGAGCCACGCGACCAAAGCCGCCACTTCAGACACCTCGCCTGTGCGACCCATGGGAATGCGTTCCAGCATATAGTCGACCTGGGCTGGTGTCAGTTGGTCGAGGATTCTGGTCTGGATTACCGCTGGCGTTATACAGTTGACTCGGATACCGGTGTTGGCCAACTCCTTGCCCACGGACTTGGTCAGCCCGATAACGGCAGCCTTGGTCGCCGAATACGGCACCATCCTCGGGTTGCCCTCCTTACCAGCGATTGAGGCGATGTTCACGATGCGGCCGTAGTCGCGTTCCATCATATGGGGAATGACCTCGTGGCAGAACAGGAAGACTCCTCGAAGGTTGCTCCTGTACACGCGGTCCATCTCTTCGACCGGAAGCTCCCAAATGGGGGCCACGTTCCCACCGATACCCGCATTGTTGACGAGCACGTCTATGCGGCCCCATGTCTCCAGCGCCTGGGAGACGCTTGATGCGGCAACAGAGGGGTCGGCCACGTCGCCAACCTGGATACGGACATCGATACCACTTGCGGCGAGCTCACCGACCGCCCACTCTGCCTCGTCTCGGTCGAGGTCGACGATGAGTATCCGTGCGCCCTCACCTCCCAATCTTGAGGCGATGGCGTGGCCAATCCCGGTCGCTCCACCTGTGACT
Source organism: uncultured Chloroflexota bacterium (assembly GCA_913030785.1). Classification (GTDB taxonomy): domain Bacteria; phylum Chloroflexota; class Dehalococcoidia; order Lucifugimonadales; family CAJWER01; genus CAJWER01. The sequence continues at coordinate 1,429 of CAJWER010000053.1, forward strand.
ATTGCCACTTGGTCTGTAAATACGCTCATGGCGTAACTCCTGGGTGCGTTAGATGAACAAAGTCGGGCTACGCCAAGGCGTTTCCAAGGACCGCTCTGTTGCGTAGGAGCCAGGCTCCGGGGCGAGCTCGCCACGCGAGCCCCCAAACGGGCACAGTATCCTTCGTCTCATGGATCGCGCCGGCGTCGTCGGCCTGTTCCACCGTATCAAAAACTACGAACTCTACGATTAAGTCGACAAACCCAGTCGCTGTTTGACCGATAGACCGTAGGCGTCGACGAATGCCCGGAGCTGTCTGGATCGCTCTGCCAGAGGGCCCAATCCCTCAATCTCCGCGACCTCGTCGCCGTACAGCTTTGCGTTGAGCCATGTGGCCTGCGCCAGTTCTACTAGCGGATCGACCGGTCCGCAGAAGTCCCAATCGATAAGTGCGACTGGCAATCCGTGACGAGCTACGATATCCCACGGGGTGAAGTCGCAGTGGCCGATGACGCGGTCCGGGCCAGCCGATGTCCCTCCCGAACCAAGGACTCCACATGGCGTCGGTTGGAGGACTATAGGACGCCACCGCATCGTGCAGGTCCCGCAGCATCTTGCCGACCGCGAAGACTCCCCCTAGCGACCAGAGGCCGGTTTGGGTAAATTCACCCTCGATGTACCTGACCGTCTCACGGCCTTGTTCGTCGAATCCCGACCCGACCACTCGCGAAGTGGGGAAGTCGACACTCTCAAGATGGCGCAGCAAGGAGTGTACGGTCGGAGCCCAGGGTCCGGTCTCACGTTTGACGATATCTCCGCGGCGATAGACCTCGGTGTGGTGCGATGTGGACTTGGAACGCAAGGCTACCAGGTCTGGCTCGCTCGCGTCTGACGATGTTGCGGACTCAGACATTTTGATCACCATCGTCTCGGTGGGCTGCAGCGAAAGGCCTAGTACCGGACCGTCCGCAGAATCAGCGCCTTAGTGCAGCGCTCAGTGGAGGGGGCAGACCAGGATCGCGGCGGACTGGTACCAGTCGTGGCCTCCCGATGAGGTGTCGCCGGATAACGAGTCGGCTGCAAGTTTTTGCTCCGCGTTGTCGGCGTTGCTGCGGACTGCTCCTTCTGCGATCGCGTACGCGCCGGAGAAGAAGGTCGTGACAATAATCGCCACCAGTGCAATTGGAAAGATGATGGGAATGTTCTTCACACCGTGCCCCTTTCCAGAGCTATAATTCGGCCAGCGACTTGCTAGCGGCGCCGACACCAGATCCCACGGCTACTTCGTAACCCGCACTTGGCAGTATTGATTCGAGGGCCGAGAGCAGCGCCAGGACGTACTCGGATTTGCTGGAATCACCCATCAGGCCGATTCGCCAGACCTTGCCAGCAAAATCGCCTAGTCCTCGGCCGATCTCGATGTGATGGTCGCGAAGCAGCGACGCACGTACCGCCTGGTCGTCGATCCCTTCTGGGATCCAAACAGGTGTTATCTGGTCGAGGCGGTGTTCCGGAGACACGACAAGTTGGAGACCAAGCGCCTCAAGACCGGCTCGCAACGCCGCTGAGTTGCGATTGTGTCTTGCAATACGCGGACCCATTCCCTCTTCCAGGATCACCCTGAGGCCCTCGCGTAGACCGACGATATTGCTTACTGGCGCAGTGTGGTGATAGACGTGGTCCCCTCCCCAGTAGTTGGCGATGAGAGCCAGGTCCAGGTACCAGGAGGAGGGTTTCGTATTGCGGCTTGCCACAACTTCGATCGCCCGCGGACTCATCGCAACAGGCGAGAGGCCAGGAGGAGCGGCCAGGCACTTTTGGGTGGCGGAGTAGCAATAATCGATGCCGATATCGTCCACCCGGACCTCGGTTCCGCCGAGGGATGTGACAGCATCGACCATCAACAGGGCACCATGTTCTTTTGTCAGCCGGGATATCTCCTCCAGTGGCTGGAGCACACCGGTGGAGGTCTCGGCGTGAACGGTGGCAACCATTTTGACCATGTCGTGCTTTTTCAGCTCTGCCTCAAGCATCTCCGGCGGGAACGGCCGTCCCCACTCACTCTGGAGCAGCACAACATTGGCGCCAACCCTCTCCGCCATATCAGCCATACGCCGTCCGAAAAAGCCGCAGACGCAGAGAATTACCGTATCGCCAGGCTCGAGCAAGCTGCTCAGGCCCGCCTCCATTCCAGCTGACCCGGTGCCTGACAAGACCATCGTCAGTGATTCTTCGGTGTTGAATACGCGACTCAGAAGCTCGGAAACCTCTTCCATGACCTTCACGAAGTCGGGGTCGAGGTAGCCGATCATCGGTCCGCTCATGGCCTGAAGGACCCTGGGGTTCGCGTCGCTCGGGCCTGGGCCGAGGAGTATGCGCGGCGGCACTACAGGGACTTCAGACACGGGCAAGGGATCGTGTGCCATGGAGACTCTCCATCGGACGAGGTTTTTCGGGGTCAAGGCCTGTTGGACAGGCCAAGGGTCACGGCGATCAGAACCGGTGCGACCGGCCATATCCGCTGCCATTATATGAGACACCTAGCTGGGTGTCCACGGAGAGCGGCGCCGAACCAATCCTGCAATCTGCCGAACGTCAAGAGGCCGCAACCGTCGTATCACTGGTTGCGGCCTCTTGCGTCAGTATGCACAACGAGAGAGCAGCACGGATGCGATGGATTAGTCCTCTATACAGCCGCGCTGCCCTACCAAGGGTCGGACGATTCCAACCAGCCCCCACCGATGGAACCGTCCAAACTCACATTAGTTAGCGACTCCCTAGTCAGCAGCGTCGCCTTGCGTGATCTCATCCTATCCGGCGCGGGCGTGAAGTGGGCATGAAGAACATGGCATGTGACGTGAAAAAGCCGTGAATATCGCCCATGTCGACATGAGGACGTTTGGGAAATTGCAATCAGCGGTGAACGCGAAACTTCGGGGGGGGGAATGCTCTCGAGACAAAGGCCGGAATTCGATCTACGAATCGAGTCAGCATCAACCGATCTCATCGAAGTCAGCTACTTGATCATCAGCACGAACAACCCCTTCACAACCGCCAGTACAACAAACGCCACCACCAAGATGATGAAATTCTTGACACCCGTCAGGTTGATTATGAAGAAAAAGAAGCCTACACCGAGTACGGACGCGACCAGGTACATGAGCTTTTCGAATGCATCTGCAGCGCTCTTGATCCGTATGGCTTCGACAAGCGAACTCGTAATTTTCTCCCGGGACGCCATGCGAATTCTCCTAAATAGAGGCTTAGTTGGTCCACGACAACGTGCTCGCCAGACGCGTGCATTATACCATCAAGACGACCCGCGGAGGAGCGACGGTTCGATTGCATATTGCAGCGCGCAGAATACACGAACCGCGGCTTTGTGCGGTGTGCTACAATTGCCGCCGCTCCCGTGAGGGAGATTAGGCGGGCTACCGGAGAGGTGCAGCGGTGCTAGGCGTTGGACTGATTGGCGCGGGTGGTGTAGCGAAGAACCACATCTCAGCATGGCTTAAGCTTGAGAACGCAACGGTCGTTGCCGTAGCCGATGCCGACCCAAAGAGGGCGAAGGAAGCTGCGGCAGCACTCGGAATCACGCGTTGGACGACCGACTACCTTCAGTTGCTTGGGTGGGACGGCGTCGACGCGGTGGACATATGCACCACAGAGGCCACCCACGGTCGTATTGCGTCGGATGCTGCAGGTGCGGGTAAACACGTCCTAGTCGAAAAGCCCATCGCAACTACCCTCGAAGATTCTGACAGGATAATTTTGGCTGCCCACAACGCAGGAGTGCGGCTCATGGTCGCTCACACCTACCACTTCTACGACCATTCTGTTAGCGCCAAGGAAGTCATAGACAGTGGAGACATCGGCGACCCGGTATACGTGCGCTTCAGCGCGGGTGGCGGCTTCTGGCGGCAAGACTGGGGCGGGAACCGGATCAGTCCGTCGGATACGGGCGGTAACGTTGTCACCAACGGGGTCCATGCGACCGACCTCTGCAACTGGTGGATCGGCGCCCGACCCATCTCGGTATACGCGCAAGCCCAGAACATTACCTCCTCCCACCTCGAGATGGACGACTACTTCATGATCACGATCAAGTACGACAGCGGAGCGATCGCGGTCGTGGATCTCAGCCGCGCCAACGTACCGCGTTCTGCGCAGTGGGCATCGATCACGATCCTCGGCACCGACGGCGAGATCACGACAGGCGGGCAACGCGACACTCAATTCGTGCACAACGACGAGGGTCTGCGCACCTTCGGTCTCGACATTCAACATGGATTCGACCGTGAGATAGCCGCTTTTGTGTCCTGTGTCCTGGACCGCACGACGCCTCCAGTTACCGGCGAACAGGGCCGGATCGCGCTGGAGATGTGCCTCGCAGCTGAGGAGTCGATAAGGACTGGCGAGGTTGTGGCCATGGGGGCGGATAATGTCAGCTGACAAGCTCAGGTTCGCGGTGCTTGGCATGAGCGGCCAGAACGGCCATTACGCCGACACGCTGTTCCGGAACCCAAGGGTGGAAATAGTTGCGGTTACCGACGAGACCCCGGAGCCCGACGTCCGACAGAAAAATGTCGAGGCGGCGGAGAAGTTTGGGGTGCCATACATCGAAGACGTGGACGAGGTGCTCGGGCGCTCGGATGTGCAAGCGATAAGCTTTTCGAGTCCCTTCGACCGGCGCGCTCCACTTGTCGAGAAGATGGCCTCGGCAGGCAAGCACATTTTCGGGGACAAGCCCCTGACAGATAACCTGGCGGACGCGGACTCGATCATAGAGTCGGTGGCCCGACATGGGGTCAAGCTCATGGTCGGACACAACTACAGGTTCAATCCTGCGATCCTTCAGGCCCGAGAGGCGCTCCAGAACGGCGATGTGGGCCTGCCCTGGGCCATCCATAGTGAGTGGATCATCGCCGCCGGCAAGAAGGTAGCGGGGGTCGGGGAGCTTCGCAACCACGGGATGTATCCCCTCGACGCGCTGCTGTACCTGGTCCCAAATAGGCCACTGAGTGTGTATGCAGTGACCGGGTCCTTTTTCTTCGAGGAGGCGAGGAGCAAAGGTCTGGAGGACCTGGCGTTCATCACGATGAACCTCGAGCACGGCGTCATAGCGTCCACGTCGGTGGGCCGGACTGCTGTCGCACACCCGAATGGGTATGGCGGCGACCAGACCATTCGTATCCACGGTACCCACGGGATGATCTCCCTGGACGCCAACCAGCCCCACTGGAACTCCTACGAGAAATCGGGCAACAGGTCCGTGAAGTATGGTTTCGACGCGGTGTACGACGCCCTCGACCATTTCGTGGACAGCGTGCTAAACGACACCGAGCCGATGTGCGGAGCCCAAGCCGCGCGGGATACGCTGGAGATCACTCTGGCAGCGCTGGAGTCCGCCCGCGAGAACAGGGTCGTGGAGTTGCCATTTACAAGCGGTAGCTAGGCCGACCGCCGATAACCGCCGGCCGAAACGGTTGTCGGCGGACTATTGCGGGATGACAATCTCAACCTCGTGAAACTCTTTGACCTCGCGCCCGCGAGGAGGCCGCAGGAGCACAACCAGGCTCCATAAGAGTGTTCCACCCTTTGCGTGGGGCGGCCAATCCTTAGCGATCTGCAACCTGACGTTGAGTCGCTCGACCGTGTCCGGACGAACTCTCAGGCCCTCGCCAAACACAGAGGTGCTGTGTACGAAGGAGTCCGTGAATTCCTTGACCACGCGCTTGGGCGCCGTTGGACCGGCCAGTTGTTTACCCCGCCCTATCATCCCTGCGCTGCGACCCATGGGCTCGGGTTTGATCCAGGTCTCCGCCCAGCGTTCGTCACACACGAGATCAACCCGACCCTCCTCCAAGACCGCGTCCCGCCTCGAGCGCACTTCGACCACAACGGACAACTCGTCGCCCAGCTTGTATGGCCTCTCGTCAAGGCTAACTTGCAGTCGCAGGGGGCTCCGGAACAAAACTGGCAGTAAGAATCCGAACAATCCACACCTCCTACGATTTCGGTCTCTCACAAGACGCAAGGGAATGGTAGCCACCAGCCGAGGCCAGGTCAACGCCTGCTAGCGCGGGGACCAGAAACCCATCTCTCCGCTGGCTATCGGCCGGATTGACGGCGTTTGATCAAGACTCGCAACGATGATCTGCGAACCCAAAAACAGGCCAGTCACGTCGGAGATCACTCCTCCGACCGGCCTGCCTGCAAATACGAGGGCATCGCTGCCCGGGGACCAGACCTGATGGGAGTACGAAAACTGATCGAAGAATTGGAACAGTGTGATCTGGGCTCCACTTGGCTTGAACTCGGTGACAAACTGAACGTTCCCGTCTTCCATGTCCAGTACTTGCCAGCGAAAGACCCCGGCCTGATCGGTCAGCGTAACGTACGCGAGCTTAGAACTGTCCGGGGACCAGTAAAAAGCGATGAGGGTGTCGTCGATGACTGACCCGACGCTTGTGCCGTCTGCTCGGAAGAACTCAATGGTTTCGTAGATTCCGCCCACGGATATTCTGGAACGGGCAAGGGCGAGAGTGCTGCCGTCGGGCGACCACAGGAACGCGACACCGGACTCCACCGACCCCAACGTGGTGCGCTTGTTGGATATGGCTTCCTCTATTACTAGGTCTCGGCCTCCGTCGCCATTCGGGGCCACCAGGGTGTATCGGTCACCGGACGGCCACCACGCAGGTGCGCGGTATTGTGCATCTCGGTCTTCGAGGGCAGTCACAAGTTTCTCACCCTCGGTATCCACGACGAAATGCTCCTCCTCGCCGTGCACGACCAGGTAACGCGAGTCCCCGGACCAGGATGTATATAGGGGGGCCCGTTCAAGAACTTTCTCGGCTGAACCGGGGTTGTCAGTGTGCAACAGGTACATGGCTAGCTGCTCTTGCCTGCTGACGACAAGAGCCAGCCGGCTGCCGTCGGGAGACCACAACGGGTAGTGCGTCATGCTTGGCAGAATTGCGCCGGTCCCGGGCTCGTTTCTAAAGGCGACCCGAGGCGATTCCTCGCCCTGCCGGTAGGAATAGAGCGCTGCAGGCTCTCCGGAGTCGAGGGACGTGCCGGAAAAGACGATACGGTCCCCAGCCGGAGACCAAACCGGCCAGCTGAAAAAGCCATCTCCGGGGTCAATTCTCGACGGGCTGATACCTTTCGGTCCTGTGAGGAACACACGACCTTCGTCATCGGAGTAGGCGATCAGGTCCAGTTCACCTTCCCGCCCCTCCGAAAAGCGCACTGCGGCAGAAGTAGTGGGTGTTTCCGAACCTGGAATACTCGTCCCTGAGGTATGCGCTGACGTATCGCCGCCCTCCAGCGTGGAACTTTCGGGCTCCGTACCAGACGGCGCAGATGCTCCGCATGCTGTGGCAACGATAACCAGCAGCAGGTACCCGGTGACGGTCGTGATACGGCTGTGTCCAAACAGACCTGTGATGATCTGCACGCTTTCACCCTTGTCGAGTACTACGGTCTGGACATACTACGGGATTGGATACGACGGAGGCCGTGCGATCCTACAGCAGGGAAACAGTGGAGTGGCCTTGGGGCACTAGAGGCCTTGCGGGGAAACAGAGATCACGGTCCGGCGAGATACCTCCGCAAAGTCGTCGTTCATCGTGGTCCAGACCGGCACTAGCCCGATCCGCTGCACTTTCTCAGCCACCAGTGAGGCAGCGGAGGTTGCGAAGGCTCGTCCGCGCCAGGGTTCAGGCGTCATGACGCCGATGTCGGCATGCCGCTCGGTAATAGCCGAGGTGTAGGCGATTGTCACGACGTCCCCGTCGACAATTGCACAGGCCACTACTCCTTCTCCTAGCAGTGTGTTCATATCTATGAACGCGCCTACCTAAAGTTACGGATAGGCAGCCGTCAGAAGGTGCGAGTCTGGCTGAGTTAGCCTGTGGACAGCGGTGTCCCGGTAGTTCACCACCGAGGCCTTCAGAGTGTGGTAAGCGACCGTTTCATAGCTCATACTAAAGCCTGTCTGCTGCTCGACGGCGGCGCCCAGCAGGCAGCTGACAGGTTTCGGGGCATTAACGCGCCTCCACCCCGTCGCGACATCAAGCAGCCCCCGAAGCGCGTCGGGGCTGACTCCGAAAGCGTAGACATCCCTTGCAACGCCTGATTTTGGACGATAGCGGCTTCGTCCGGCTCGTCGCCGATCTACGCGCTGCAAAGTCCCCGCCTCAGCAGATGCACAGGGATGGTAGTCTCAGGCGTATCGCCCAAGGCTTCCGTCAGCAAATGTCGTTCTTCATCTCCGATCGGAGTGTGCCTCACCGTCGACTCCGTTCATCCTTGCCTGGCTCACGAACCTACCCTTGTTTCATGGACTCAGGGAATAGGTTTGTTGGCCAGCTTCTCCGCCCCTCTCGTTTGCGATTAGGTGACTATCTTGTGTGTGGAGAACACCCTCGAAGCCACAGCGTAGCACAACTGCTTCCCTCGCGCTCAAGACTTTTTCGCTCTCTCTGACACCTATCTTGCCTGCTAATTTCTATAAGGATCAGATCGCTATCAGAGAGTCCAACGCTCCATCAACTGCGATGTTGGGATCGATTCAGGGACTTCTTGTGAGAGCGCATTGAGAGAGAATCCCAAAACCTGTGTTACGCTTAATAGGTGGACATGCCGCGTTGCGAGTTGACGTGGCATGGTCATAGCGAGCTTGCCCCTCTCTACTCCACCGCTACAACCGCAGGCTACGACGCCGCTTTTTAGGCGATTTCGACGGGACTGTCGATCATTCATAGGAAAGCCAGGTAAATGACCCCCACCCAGACGAACGACGGGATCCGAAATATTGCAATCATCGCCCACGTAGATCATGGCAAAACTACTCTCGTAGATGCCCTGTTGAAACAGGGCCATGTCTTCGCCGAGCGCGAAGAGCTTGGTGAGCTGATTATGGACTCGAACCCGCTGGAGCGGGAGCGCGGGATCACGATCCTAGCCAAGAACACCGCGGTGACCTACGGCACTACAAAGATCAACATCATCGACACTCCAGGCCACGCCGATTTCAGCGGGGAAGTCGAGCGGATCATGAACATGGCCGACGGCTGCCTGCTTCTGGTCGATGCGGTCGACGGCCCCATGCCTCAGACCCGGTTCGTGCTTCAACAGGCACTGTCCCACGATGTCTCGCCGATGGTGGTCATCAACAAGATAGACCGACCGCAGGCCCGGGTTGAGGAGGTTGTGGAGCTCGTACAGGATCTGTTCCTGGAACTCGCGACGAAATCTGAGCAGCTAGATTTTCCGATTCTCTATGCTTCCGCCCGCGATGGATATGCGATTGCAAACCTCGACGACCCTAGAGAGGGCATGAAGCCTTTGTTCGAGGCGATGATAAATAGCGTTCCGGCACCCATGGGGGACCCGGACGGACCCTTTCAGATGCTCATCACGGCACTGGACTACAGCAACTACGTCGGTCAAATCGCCATCGGAAGGGTGTTTCGAGGCACAGCGAGAGGCCGCAGCAATGTGGCGCTGCTTCGCGAAGGCAAGCCGCCGGAGTTCCACGAACTGGACAAGGTCTACGTCTTCCGAGGGCTTGAGCGGATTGAGCTCCCGGAGGCACCGGTCGGTGACATCGTAGCTGTGTCCGGCATTGACGGCGTGTCCATAGGCGACACGATCTCAGATGCCGAGCACCCGGACGCCTTGCCAACGATAGTGATAGATGAGCCAACGGTGAAGATGACGTTTTCTGTGAATACTTCGCCTTTCATGGGAAGGGAGGGGAAGTACTCCACCTCCAGGACCCTCCGCGAACGGCTGTTCCGGGACCTGCGAACCAACGTCAGCCTACGAGTGGAGACCACGGATAGCCCAGACGAGTTCCTCGTGTCGGGTCGAGGGGAGTTGCATCTCACGATACTCGTAGAGACCATCAGACGCGAGGGGCACGAGTTCCAAGTGTCCAAGCCGCAGCCGGTCACGAAGCTCATCGATGGCAAGGTTCACGAGCCCTATGAGCGGCTGACGATCGACACGCGCGATGAATTCATCGGTGCGTTGACCCAGGAGCTTGCGGGCCGTCTGGCCGAGCTCATAAACATGTCGAAGGACGGTGAGGGCAACGTGCGTTTGGAGTACACCATCCCGACACGCGGCCTGATCGGGTTCCGCTCGGGATTCCTCAGGGACACCAGAGGTACTGGCGTGATCAACAGCGTCATCACCGGCTTTCAGCCGATGACCGGCCAGGTCAAGTCGTCTACCACCGGGGTACTGGTGGCATCCGAGCCGGGCACCGCCATCACCTACGGGCTGCTCAACGCCCAGGGCCGTGGAGAGACCTTCGTCGAACCGGGGACGCCGGTTTACGAGGGTATGATCGTCGGTTTCCATCCAAAGAACCAGGACATCGGCATTAATGTGACCAAGGAGAAGAAGCTGACCAACATGCGCGCCGCCAACGCCGATATCACAAGGCGACTAAGCCCGCCTGTCAAATTGAGTCTCGAAGACTCTCTTGATTTCATAGCGGACGATGAGTTGGTAGAAGTTACGCCTGAGAACATCCGGCTGCGCAAGAAGCTGCTATCCGACACCGCCAGGAATCGACAGAAGCGCAATCTCGCCAAGGGTCGAGTGTAGACGCCTTTCAGGACTGACGACAGTGCCGAGCCAGTCTCGGCGCTGGAGTCCGAGTCGACTGTTATGTGTGCTACACTCACCCCTGCCGACATGGATCTTGCTACCTAGAGGAGCTATCGGGTACTGATATGGGTAACGTCGATCTCGACTTCAAACCATCGGTCCCTGTTCTCGACTCGAACATGTCTCTCGGACGACGTCACGACAAGCCTGTCAATATCGACTCCGTCGAGGGCGTCAAAAGAGAGATGGAGCGGACCGGTATCGGTCGCGCACTGGTCTACGCGCCCCACGCTGCAATATTTGACTCCGGCGAAGGCAATAGCACCTTGGTTGAGACGATCCGCAACTCTGACGAGTTTGTTCCTCAGTTCGTGTGCAATCCTTCCTTCGACGACCTGAGCGAGTTTGCTGCGCATGTCGATTCAGAGGGTGTACGCTCGGTCAGAATGTTCCCAGGCCTGCACAACTACCCATTTCGCCCATGGGTCATCGGGCCGTGGCTCGACTGGCTCGCCGAGACGGGAATACCTGTGTGGCTCCCAGTGGAATATGAGCTGATCGGCCCAATACCCAGCACCAACCCCATCGATCCTCGCGATATCTATGACACACTATCGCAACGGCCAGAGATCAAGGCCGTATTGAGCGAGGCCAAGTATGGCGACTCATCGTGGGCACTGCCTCTGGTGCGGAGCCTGCCAAACCTGGACTTCGAAATTTCCAGATTCGTGCCCGGTGGCGGAATCACATCTGTGATCGAAGCGATCGGGCCGGAGCGTGTTTTGTTCGGATCTCGGTTCCCTGACTCCGCCCTTTCACCACAGCTGTATAACCTGCACAGATCCGGATTGAGCACAGACGCACTGGAAGCAATCTGTGCGGGCAACGCCAAACGATTGCTGGGGATAGGCTAAATATGGATACTCCTGTTATCGACTTCCATGCGCACTTGGGCAACTGGGGACGACACGCGATGCGTGGGGATCTCGAACGCTATGTCGAAATTATGGACCGCGCCGGCATCGACAAGGCCTGCGTCAATTGCATCTTTCTCGGCGATGCGCGAGCAGCCAACGATGTTGTTGCCGAGTTCGTTGCCAAACGACCGGACCGTTTCATACCAGTGGCCTTTGTAACACCTCATTACCCCAACGAGACTATCTCGGAGCTGGAGAGGGCCTTTTCTCAGCTTGGTATGAAGTACCTGAAAATCTACCCGGACTACTTCCGCAAACCCAACGACGATCCCGCCTATTTCCCGATTTACGAGTGGTTGAACGAACATGGCCTGGCTGTGATGAGCCATCCGAGTTACCCGTTCGATAGGCCAGGAACCACGGTGAAAGGGAAGTTTTCGGCGTTGTCTGAACGTTTCCCCAACGTCAAATGGGTTCTGGCCCACGCCGGCGGTTCGGGCAATACGGAAACGCTTGAGGCTGCTAGGGACCTGCCGAATGTGTATCTCGAGACGTGTGGGTCCACCGCGCCCTTCGGGGCGATCGAGAAAGGGGTCCGTATCGCGGGCGTCGATCGAATGCTGTTTGGCACCGACATGGCGCTGCTTGACGCCCGTCATGCGCTTGGCAAGGTAGTTACCGCTGATATTTCACACGCCGACAAGCGCCAGATACTAGGGTTAAACGCGATCGAACTACTGGGACTCGACAAGTAGGGTTAATCCCCACCCAGACAACCACGAGATCGATCCGCCCTCGTACCTCTCGAAGACATTGCACTGCTTACCTCTGGTGTTCGATACAAATCAATCGTCGGCGTGATCGAGGTTGAGTTCCGGACCTGTTGAGGCAACCTTCGCATCGTAGTAGAGGTGCTCAAGTTCAAGTTTGCGCTACGTTACAGCGCCGGTGAGGCTAGGCATGCCAAACAACGGTGAGAGGGAAGAACATCTAGACGACCCAGCACACGATCACTCTGTCGTGGGACTAAGGCGGTATCTGCCGGACGTAGAGTCTGCGCTGTCCGCGCTGGAACAAGATGCGGTGCTCCATCGTATCTGGGACAGAGATCACACGGCCTGGTCCGACGAAACGGATGAGATCGTCAATCGCCTCGGGTGGCTGACAATATCAGACGAAATAGTGGAGCAGATCCCTGCCCTGACTGACTTCGCTCAGGAGGTCAAGGAAACGGGCTTCAGGCACGTTGTACTCCTTGGAATGGGTGGCTCTAGCCTCGGCCCGGAGGTCGTCCGCCAAACTATAGGAAGCGCAGACGGATTTCCTGAGCTGATCGTCCTCGATTCCACTGTGCCTGAATCCATCAACTCGGTGACGAAGGCGATCGACCTCTCCAGGACACTCTTCCTGGTATCGTCCAAGTCTGGGGGAACCATCGAGCCAAATAGCTTCTACCGTCACTTCAGGGCACTCGTCGATAAGGCGGTCGGTAGTGAGGCAGCAGGCAAAAGTTTCGTTGCAATCACTGATCCGGACACGTCGCTGGAGGAGTTGGCACACTCAGAAGATTTCCTGGCCGTCTTTTCGAATCCAAGTGACATCGGAGGCCGGTACTCGGTATTGTCCTTCTTTGGACTGGTTCCAGCGGCGCTGGTGGGGGTAGATATCACTTCGCTGCTCCAACGGGCCAATCGCATGCGCGAGAATTGCGCTTCGTCTGTCGCAGCTCACAGCAACCCGGGCGCCTTTCTGGGGGCGGCGCTGGCTACCCTAGCCGCGGCCGGGCGTGACAAGCTTACCCTCGTGACCTCACCGTCCATCGGCAGCTTCGGCCTTTGGGCGGAACAGCTCATCGCCGAGAGCCTCGGCAAACATGACAAGGGGGTTGTTCCAGTAGCGAACGAGCCTCCAATAGATGCGAATTCATACGGTGATGACCGATTTTTCGTGTATCTGCGTATGACCGGCGATGACAACGTGGCCACCGACGAATCCATCCGTCAAATTGCGGAACGTGACCATCCCATCGTTCAACTGGACCTGGGTGACGGGTACGACCTA
>CAJWER010000054.1 GCA_913030785.1 uncultured Chloroflexota bacterium
CATACGCACCTTTGATCTTGGGCAGCAACGACTTGGCGTCATTCAGTGACGCAGCTAGCTCTCTATCAAACTCGTCGGTGATTGATAGCAGCAAAGTCAAGATCGCTTCTTGATTTTCTGGATCGACGGCCAAGACGTCACGGCAAATGCTCTCGGCCTCAAGCGGTTCGTTGAGCAGTCGGTAACGTGTTGCCTTTTCCAATGCCGCGAGGATTCCCGCCTTCGAGATCAGCTTTGGTTGAACCATGTTTGACTCACTTCTTTTGATTCACTTCGTGAAAAGCACTCGAAACAACTTCTTCACCGGATCGTAAAACTCGTCGATAACACGCTCTTTGAGCGGAATGATCGCGTTGTCGGTAATTGCAATACTCTCGGGACAAACCTCCGTACAGCATTTTGTGATGTTGCAGTAGCCGAGACCCAAATCGTTTTTCAGTAGACCGAGCCGATTTGCCTTGTCGAGCGGGTGCATTTCCAATCCAGCGACACGACCTGGACCTGCAGCGGTTCGTGTTCGTCGGCGGCGACGACCCCTCTCGGCAGGTGGGACCATTCAGCGCCTCAGACCCGGACTATGACAAGTCGCGTGCACGGATCCTGACATTGTTGGGCACCGTGGACGAGCAGTCTGCGCCGCTCGCCAGATTACTGCTGGAGGCACAGGCAGTGCTCAGCAGGGAGCAGGGCGCCCCTGGATCCGAGGTATATGTAATCACAGGCGATTCTGCGGAGACCGACTTTGGGCGGCTTGCAATTCAGCTATCACCTCTCGTCGGTCGGTTTGATGAGTTCGGCTGGATCATCAACGGGGTCGAGCTTCCGAACGCGTCGTCAGAGTCTGTACTATTTCTCGAGGGACTAGCGTCCGAATCAGCCGGTCGGATCATTGATCTGTCCGGAAGAGACGCTCTGATGGACGTCGCCGACTCCATATTGAGGCGGGTCGGACGCGGATCGCTGTCGGCTTTGGGCAGGCGCGATCTGGACCCGTCCGAGCTGATGAGTTCCGCGATAAGTATCGTACCCGGGACCAGTGAGACCACCATCATACTGTTCAGGGATGAAACCGTTGGCGAAATGCAACTCAGTAATCCGCTGGGATTTGGTGTTTCGGCCTTCGACCAGTCGAAGTTCCAGATTGTGGAGACGCCTCACGCGATCATCTGGAGACTTATAGACCCTGAGCCGGGCAACTGGAGGGTCGACGTCTCAGGTATGCAGGGGGGTGTGTCGGTTTGGAGGCATACCGCGAACGACTATAGCCTGGCTCTGATTGCAAATGAGCCGGTGCCCCTCAATGAGCCCGCCGCCATCCTGGCGTACGTACAGCGGGGGGATCAACCTGTGAACCTGGAAGACGTCCGAATGTATGCGAATATCACCACGCCGGAAGGCAGCAGGGTCACGCTGGAGATGATGGACGATGGGATCGGCAGTGACGCTGTGGAGGGAGATGGCAGTTTCACTCTGACGCTGCCGCCGCTGTTGGCGGAGGGTGAGTACCGGGTTGAGTTGGAACTGGATTGGCTGACATACAACCATCGTATCTCGTCCCTGACTAGCTTTAGCACGAGCATATTCCCGGGCCTGTTGGTGACCGCGGTGGACTTCGGAGAGCTGCAGCCTGGTGCACGGACACACGTTGCCAACGTGGTCGTCCACGTGGACGGCCAGCCCTACCCAGTGAACCCCGAAACGCTCACTGCCAATCTGAGTTCGACTGAGGACGAGCCGGGAGTTATCGAGTTGGTGCCCAGGCGTGTGTATGGTGATGGCCCGGCCTTCGAGTACGATGTGTTCCTGACGGCGCCGGACTATGGCCGATTCTCCGTGAGCTATTTGCTGGATACCGAGTATGCAGGCAGGATCTTCCAGCACAGCACCGACGCCGCGTTCTTTATTGCAGAGGCGCCCGTGGCGGTCGCCGAGGTCGTAACCGAGGTAGTTGCAGAGATTGCGCCGGCAGTGACGTTGCCGTCGGCGGTGCAGTCGTTGCCAGTGCCGATCATCAGCGATGCCACCTCCGGATTCCCGATGTTGGCGGTCTGGATACCCATAGGCCTGCTGGTGGTGCTGGGGGCCGCAGCCTCCTGGGCTCTGACCCGCACGAAGCCCTACGGCTTCATCTACGATGATCAGGACGATCCTCTCGTGGACTTTGCCGCGATACGCCGGCATCCGGTGCTGGAGTTGCTGCTCAGGGGCTCCGTTAAGGGCAAGGAGCTAGGCCTGCCGGGGTTGGAGGGCGTAGTTTTCCGATTCAGCAAGGGCCAGATCCAGATAACCAGCCAGGGCGACCATCCGACAGTGAGGGTGAACAACCAGCCACTGGTCGGGCAGACGACCATCGAAGATCGGACCTGGATCGGCACTGGCGGCAAGCTGTACACGTTCCTCGTAAGCCCGCCCTCCCCAATGTTGGAGGGCTCTGGCGACTAGGTACCTAGGTCCCCGTTTCCAGAAATAGAAAAGACCCCGCCGGGTTGAGTCGGCGGGGTCTTTTTTCGTGCGATTGGGTGTCGGGCTAGTCGCTCTCGGTGATGATGATGGTCTTGATGGCATCTCCGGGGTTGGTCGCCCTTGCCGGGTCCCTGAGCGAAATCTTGTTCACAACATCCATGCCTTCGGTCACCCTGCCGAACACTGTGTGACACGAAGTGCCGGGGATGCTGCAGTCTTTGGGTGTGCCATCGGGTTCGTTGCCGTCCAGGAATGACGTTGGGACGAATGTGATGAAGAACTGGCTGCCGTTGGTCCCAAGTCCGTTCCGGACGCCAGCGTTGGCCATCGAGACAGTTCCAACGGTGTCGTGGCGTCGTAGTGGGCTGGGCTCATTGTCGAAGGTATAGCCGGGTCCGCCGGAGCCGGTACCCGTGGGGTCACCGCTCTGGGCCATGAAACCTTCTAGGACCCGGTGGAATGTGATGCCGTCATAGTAGCCGTCCCTCGCGAGAAAGACGAAGCTGTTGACGGTGATGGGGGCTTCCTTCGGGTACAGGTCAATAGTGAATTCGCCGCCCTTTTCCATCTGAAAGGTCGCGGTGTAGTTCTTGTCGGGATCGATGGTCATTGGCGGCGGGGACGTGTATGTCTTGATGGCCGGCAGCTTGGCGATGGGTGCTGACGTAGGCGTGGACTGAGGCGTCTGGGTCAGTGTGGAGGCCAGTTGGCCGGTGTCTGACGCTGGTACAGTCGCGTCCGGCTCGTCGCTGCTACAGGCTGCGAGGAGAGATATCACAGCGACTGCGGCAGCAAACAGTGCAACTCGGAGGGGTCGGTTCGGCATAGGTCGCAATACCTGCCTTTCTCGACGAGTGGGGGCGTCACACCGGCGAGGCTGACGACCTAATTAACAGCGAGTGATATTCTACATGCAATGAACGGGACGTGCCACGGTCACGAAGAATCGAGTTGTACGTCGAAACGGGCCGTGCTACTCTGAAACAGGTTTTTGCACCGGTACCCTCCTGACCATGATCCACCAGTCGAGATTGCCACGAACCCTATCCGAGACGCGTGAGTAGCTATGCCACAACAATCTGAGCACTTCGGGCGGAGCATACTCTGCGTGTTTGCCCACGCTGACGATGAGACCGCGGGGGCTGGCGGGACAATCGCTCGCTTACGCCGCCGAGGGCGTTGCGGTGCACGTCGTTACGGCCACGCGCGCGGGGGGCAGGGATCGCTGGGCCCGGACGACCGCGTTATCGCGCGGGAGGAGCTTCCGATTGTGCGGAGACCGAGCTGCGCTCCGAGTTGGTGGTATTGGGGGCGCACCCCCCGGTCCTGCTCGGCTACAGAGACGGCGAGGTTGCCGATGCCGATTTTGCCGAACTGGTGTGGAAGGTTTCGACTCACATGGACGAGGTCAATCCCGATGTCGTGATCACATTCGGTCCCACAGGCATTACCGACCATCCAGACCACAAGACAATGCACTTGGAGATGGGGGAGGCATTCCAGCGATATACCGAGAGGGTGGGAAACCACTCGTGTCTGCTGTATTTCGCGATCCCGCCCGAGATTGCGCAGGGATTCGAGCTGGAAATAGAGGGGCCTGAGGCGGTCCCCAATGTCGTGGTAGACATCTCAGACCTCCTCACTCTGAAGCTAAAGGCGTTGCGAATTCACGGCTCACAGATGGACATTCAGGAGATGACGGACAAGATGGAGGCGGGATGAAGTGGGACAGCTAGACATTCCACCAGACGTTTCCACCTGTGCCGTATGGGGAGATCACTCAGGGCCTCTGGCCGTAGTTGTGGTTCGATCTTCTGGCATGCTGGAGAGACTCCCGGTGAAGTATCTGGGGTGGGAGTCATGTATTTTCGCCATACGATGCTGGACCCCGCCGCCCCAGACCCTTCGCATCCGCTCAGGGTGACATCTCGGGACTTGGTAACCTGCGATTCCCTAGACCACGGCTGTCATGCTGAGGAGGCCCCCGACGAAGTATTTGGGGTGGGGGCCACGGACCACGACGATGCCTCACCATCCCAACCGGCTACCTGACGTGGTCTATTACGGCGTCGCTGTTTCGACCGCGAAGGTCCGCACCTGGAACGGTGCTACGTCGAACGTGAGGTTTGCGTTGTCCACGCCCACTGGACCCTCGTCTTCTTCCAGTAGGTTGACCTCGGTTGCGTCGCCCACGTCCAAACCCAGCCGCAGCTCCGCTCGGCCGCGCATGTTGTGGCCCTCGTAGCACCTCAGTACCAGTCGGTCGGAGTCCTCAGCTAGCTTTACGGTCTCGACGAACACGCCATCGCGACTTGATGATACCAGTGACATATCCTGTGGTAGCGTCCCTTCATGAGCCCCGGTCCTCACCACTGTCATCGGGTAGTTGAGCTCGAACCCCGCTCGAATCGCTCCGTTTCGCCAATCCCCGGAGTGGGGGTAAAGGCTGTAGCAGAACTGGTGGTGGCCCTGGTCCGTTTCGGGGTCAGGTTGGGTCGGAGATCGCAGCAGGCTCAGGCGCATGACGTTGTTCTTCACGTCGTAGCCGTATTTGCAGTCGTTCAGCAGCGACACCCCATAGTCGCCCTCCGACAGGTCCGCCCACTTCTGGGCGCTTACCTCGAAGCGTGCCTGGTCCCACGGCGTGCTGCGGTGGACCGGCCTCTGGATGCTGCCGAACTGGATCTCGTAGGTCGCATCTGTGGCATTGACGTCCACGGGGAAGGCGACCTTGAGGAGCGTGTGCCTCTCGTGCCACTCGACCTCGGTGTCGAAGTCGATCCGCAAGGTAGTGTCGTATACGTGAATTCGCTGCACCAGTGTCGAATGCGAGAAGGTCCGTTTGATCTCCATGGTGCCGCGAACCGGCCCCGTCTCCAGCACCCGCACCTCAGCCGTACCATCCATTTCCCAGACCTTGTCATGGGCGAAGAGGTCGATATCCCAAGCGTCGTAATCGATCGGCTTGTCTTCGAATAGCTGGAATACATTACCTGCTTCGCCAGGGGCAAGCACCTCGCGTCCAGCTCCCTTGTCGAAGATGGATGTGATGCGGCCCTGGACATCCAATTCCAAGTGGAAGAAACGATTTTCCATCGAGGACTTGGTCACGGTGATCGATGACGCGGTCTCCTCGGAGGCACCGGAACCTATCGAGATGGACGCGTAGCCACAGGACGGGACTTCACTCACCTGGACCAGCAGGTCTCCGGCATCAGTTGGGCTGGCGGACACCTGATGTGGTACGACCTGACCACTCGAGCCTACCAGTTGGAGCCGCTCGGGAAGGTTATCCGATGAGAGTCGTGCCACCTCGGACCTCGACCAGGAGGCCGGGTTGAACACGACCAACGTGTCGCCGCCGGTTTTCACTCGTTCCGCGATCGTGGCCGTGGCGTCTACTACCACCTGGCCAGCCAACTCCTGGACGCGAGCGTAGTCGGCTATGGCATCGTTCTCGGGATCCCGGGTGATAGATCCGGGCAGGATGTCGTGTTGCTGGTTCACCAGAAGCCGGTCCCATGCCTCGCGAATGCGCTCTCGCGGGTACATAGCGCCGACGAGCACGGTTGCCATTGCAGCGTAAAGTTCGGCATCGTGGATGACAACCTCGCCCTTGCGGTTGCCGCGCTTGATTATGCCCTTGGAGGTGTACGTGCCCCTGTGTAGTTCCAGGTACAGCTCGTCGGACCATTCAGGGGCACCATCGGAGCCCAGTCGTTTTTCCAACTCCTCAAAGTAGCTCTGTACAGTCCCGTGCTCAATCTTTACGGGCAGGCCCAGTTTTGAAACGCGTCGTGCGCGCTCCAGCATCTGAGTCGTCGGGCCGCCACCACCGTCTCCATAGCCATAGGTGAACAATATCTGGTCGGACTTGTCCTTTTGCTGGTAGTGGCCCCAGGCGCCCGCCAGCATCTCGGGACTCAGCACAGCGTTACATGTGGTCATCCACCCAGCGCGCCCAGGAGAGCGAGCGGTGAGCTGGTGTGTCAAGACGGTACTGCCATCTATGCCGCACCAGTTGAACGAATCGTAGGGGAGGCGGTTGAACTGGCTCCAGGACATTTTGTTGGTGAGAAAATACTTGATGCCGGAGCGACGTAGTAGCTGGGGTAGCGCCCAGGAGTAGCCAAAGGCGTCCATTACGACCAATGCCTCTCCCGACGATCCGAATTCCTCGCGGAAGAAGCGCAGACCGAACGTGATCTGACGAATCAGCGATTCCCCGGAGGGCATGTTGCAGTCTGGCTCGGTCCACATCGCGCCATTGACCTCCCAGCGGCCTTCGGCGATCCGTTCCTTTACCGCGGCGTACAGTTCGGGAAAGTCTTCCTTGCAGTACTCGTACACCTTGGCCTGGTTCTGCATGAAAGTTAGCTCTGGATAACGATTCATGAGGTCAAGGACCGTCGCGACGGAACGGCCTATCTTGAATCGGTTGACCTTGATTGGCCAGAACCAGGCCAGGTCGATGTGGGTCTGGCCGACGGCCAGGGCGGTGGCGCCATTCTCGGGAGGGCCGGCGGAGTATAATTCGGCGCGCAGAGCTTCCCCTGCTGCGGCTGCGGACTCGTAGAAGACGTTGTCCAGCGGACCGCGATAGTCGACTGCGGTGATCGCTCGGTCCACCGCTGTTATGATGCGGACCTGGTCCGCCGAATCGTCTCCCAGGGCCTCGGCGGCTTCGAAAGCCGTCGCCGCATCCCAGTAGAACTCTTCTGTAGGACGGTCTATCAGCTGAATCTCTGTCCCAGCATCAAGGTCCGGGTACTCACGTCCAGGGCTTGGAAGCCAATCGGTCACGTCGAAGTCTGGCTTCCAGAAGAGATACAAGGCCACGACATATTCGCGGCCACCCTCTGCGCTTTCCGAGAGGGGGATATCGTAGTGGAAGGCGTCCAGTCCCTGCGCCAGGTTGCCGTCGATGTAGACGAGCGCCTCGGCGTTGAACAAGGAGTGCAGGTACCCGCCGACCCGCAGAGACAGGGAGACCGGCTTGCCGTCGAAGCGCCGTGGCACGGTAAACCGGGCGCGATACCAAGCAGGCGCTGTGGCTCCGTCCCAGGACTCCAGTGACGGCCAGGAAGAGTCGTCCAAAGTAGGATCCTGCCCGTCGTTGAGGTCGCCGTCATGGGCGCGCCAAGACGCGATCTCCTCACGGTCCCGTACAACGGCATGCCTCAACTCCTCAATTCTCTGGCGCAGCCTCGGGACGGTCAGCCTGAAATCGGTGTACATGCGGTTCCTTTCGATCGGCACAAGCTTGGCAGACAGGCCATCACCACCGGCCTTCGTGTCTGGTAGCTTAGGGTACACGAGTGAAACGGATATGCAAGACCTCTGAAGGAGTGTGGAATGGGTTCGGGCAAGAACATCAAGATGGTCTTGTTCGATTCCCTGCGGAAGGACTGCGTCGGCGCCTTTGGCCAGCCGCCCTGGGGCAAAGTCAAGACCCTAAACCTCGACGCCCTCGCGTCGGAGTCGCAGATCTTTACGCGGGCATACGCGGAGGCCCTGCCGACTTTGCCGGCGTGTCGGGCCATGTACACGGGCAACAACGTGTACCCATTCCATGGCGGTGACTTTAAGCTGCAGGGCGATTCCATATGACTTCCGGGATGGAGTCCTATTCCCGAGGACCAGGATACGCTGGCTGAATTACTACGAGACAACGGTGGTTACCGCACGGCCCTGATATCGGACGTGTACCACATGTTCAAGCCGTCGAAGAACTACTGGCGCGGATTTGACCAATGGACATTCTTACGAGGACAGGAACGTGATCCTGAGAGAAGTGGTCCGCAGATTCCGGACGCAGAGTTGGGTCGGTGGATGCCTCAGTAGCTTGCGGACGAACCCAGGAGGGCGAGCAGCTTGCGTCAGACGCTGAAAAACACGCGCGGGTGCCTCCACGAAGAGGACTACTTCAACGTCCGCGTGATGACGGAGGCGGTCCGTTGGCTTGAAAAGAACGGGGACGCCGACAGATTTTCCTCACGGTCGAAAGTTTTGATCCCCACGAGCCGTGGTTTGTGCCTGAGCATTACCGCCGCATGTACGACGACTCGGATGGGCCGGAGCGGATTCAGCCACCCTACGGGAGCATTGCGTCGTGGGATTCGGAAGATGTGCGCCGTAGCCAGGTGCCCTACAGTGGGCTCATCACCATGTGCGATCGGTGGTTCGGCAGACTCTACGATGCCCTTGAGGACACGGGTCCGCTGGACGATACCCTTCTTATCGTCACAGCGGATCACGGCCACTCGATGGGTGACGAAGGTTACATGGGCAAGCGCCCATACCCGGCCGAACCAGCGGTGTTTAAAATCCCGCTAATGATGCGTCGGCCTAAAGGCGTCGGGGAGAGATCAGACAGCATTGTGCAGCACACCGACATCGCTGCCAAGGTCCTGTACTACGCCGAGGTGGAGCCCCCTCAACTGATGGATGGTAGGTCAATGCTGGGCGAGAGTGCCAGTCGGGATCATGCGACGATGGCCTACGGGCCTGCAATTGTGGTGGTCGATTCGCGGGGGTAGCTCAATGCCAAGGTGGACGGCACCGGTGCGTTTCTTTACGACATGGAGAGTCCCGATCCTCGTGGCAAGAACCTGGAGGATGATGGGCCCGGGGTCGCGTACCGGCTGTTCCGGCTAGCGCTTGACGACGCTCACGGCGGCTTCCCCGAATACCTCATGGGGATGGCAAATGACCTGGGCCGACGCACCGTGGTCCAGCAAGCGCGTGCTCTTGGGAGTATACCGGGGTGGAGGGGCTATCGTGAGGGTCCCACCACGACGCCCTGCGTCTTCAGTTCCTCAATGCGCTCTGTCGGGTATCCCAGGATGTCCCCCAGAACCTCGTCGGTGTGCTCGCCGATTGTCGGTGTCGTTCCTACGACCATCGGAGTGCGACTGAATTTTATGTATTTGCCGGAGACGTGGATCTTGCCTGCGATTGGGTCCGGCACCTCGACCAGTACCTCACGTTCGAGGAGGTGCGGCTCGACGGCGGCCTGTTCGACGCTATTGATCGGCGCGGCCGGGATCGAGTGGTTCGAAAGATGGTCGACGGCGTCCTTGGTCGTCCTGGCGGCGAACCACTCCGAGAGCACCGCTTCGATGGCTGCGACGTTTGCGTCCCTTGAGGCGCGGTCGGCGAATCGCGGATCTTCCTTCCACTCGGGCCGGTCCAGGGCAGCGCATACTCGGGGCCAGATGGCCTCGCTAGTCGCGTGAATTAGAGCCCAGCCGTCAGCGGTCTCGTAGGCGTTGGTCAGCCCTTGCCCGTTGCCTTCCTTTTCCTGAACAGTCCCGTCTGCCAGGTAGGCCGTGATTGGTATCTCGTTTGCACTGAACCCCGTGTCGGCCAGCGACACGTCAATCTGCTGGCCCTCTCCGGAGATGTCTCGCTCCCGGATTGCCGCGAGTGCGCCGATGGTGGCGTGAAGGGACGTAATCCTGTCGATGAGGGGAAAGTGGTTCTTGACGGGCGGGCCGTCCGGGGATCCGTTCAGCGACATCATGCCGCCGAAGGCCTGGCCTATGGGGTCGAAGCCGATCCGGTCCCTGTGCGACCCGGTCTGGCCGTAGGCCGACACGTTGATCATGATGATCTTCTGGTTCAACTCATGCAGAGTCTCATAGCCGAAACCCATGCGGTCTATGGTGCCGGGACGGAAGTTCTGTAGGAACAGGTCGGAGACCTTCACGAGGTCACGCAAGATGTCCTTGCCTCGCTCGTTCCGCAGATCGACGGCCAGGCTCTTCTTGCCGGAGTTGTACTGGACCCAGTAGGCGCTCTGACCGTTGACGATGGGGCCGTTGCCCCTGCTTTCGTCGCCCCGGAGCCCTTCGACCTTGATGACCTCAGCGCCCATGCGGGCGAACATGAGGGCGCACCTGGGACCGGCCTGGTAGCGGCCAAGGTCCAACAGTCGGATTCCCTCGAGAGGCGTGGCCCCTGGCATCTGGCTAAGACCTGCCTTTGCGATCCAAGAATTCCTTGAACCCCTCGGAGATGGGGGTTGGGGAGAGGTTGCCGCGCTGAGCCTCAAGCTCGGCTCGGTACATGTCCTTCCAGCCCGTTCCCATGTCTGATAGGAGCAGTTGCTTTATGCCCGCCACCATGCGCGGGTCGTTGGAGGCGATCTGCTTGGCCAGTTCCATCGCCTTCCCCATCAGGTGGTTCTTCGCAACGAGGTGGTTTAGCAGGCCCATACGGTAGGCCTCCCGAGCCTGCACTACACGTGCTGTAAACAGCAGCTCCTTGGCCATCGGCCAGCCTATCTGTTGGGGCAGATTCCAGGTGGAGTTGACCCGACCATATGAGGCTGCGAGGAATCGAAAACTGGTGTCCTCGCATCCCACACGCATGTCCATGCTCGCGGCCATCACTGCACCGCCACCATATGCCAGGCCGTTTATGGCGCCGATGGTTGGCTTGGTGCAACTGGCGATGTGCCACCCATACGCGGTACGCCCGGGGTCTTCGGGGGGCAGGTCCGCCCCTTCGGCCAGCCGGGCCATTTCGTGTATGTCAGCCCCGGCCGAAAATGCCTTATCGCCTGCGCCGGTGAAGACGATGGCGCCTATTTTGGTGTCCGCCTCAAGCTCCGTAATCGCCTCGTCAAGTTCACGGCTGAGGGCGCGGCTGAGTGCGTTGAGCACCGTAGGGCGGTTGAGTGTGATAACACCTACGCCATCGTCTCGCTCCACGATGATATTTTCGTAGGCCATGGTAGATCGCTCCGCAGGGGTATGGCCGCGCCAATATAGCAGCGGGTCTTCGGGCCGGTCAAGGCCGGCGTGTTGTCGGGGGCGTGGACGCCAAGCCGTACGGCTGTGTATCATGACGACGGTCAAGCAGGAGGACTTCAAGTGGACGTTAAAGAGTTACTAGAGAACCCTCGCACAGCGGCATTTTCGAAGATCAAATATCTACAGAGCCGGGGCTCTGTAGAGCAGATGGCGGAGTTCCTAAACGCCCTGTTCCTGGAAGCGTTTGGCGCCAAATACAGCGGCGACTGCGATGCTTGCATTGAGTTCTAGGCGAGCCCTCGGGTACCGGCTACTCCTTCATGGGGATGATCAACGACAGTGCGCCGGAGGTTGCCCGCGCCCTGAAGCTGGACGGGGTCGACGCCGTTTTCCTCGCGTCGACCTGACCGATCTGTAACCGGTCCGTTGGACTAGTAGCAAGGACGATTGAGGCTGAGGACATCCCGACCGTGATCGCGATGATGTACCGGCAGGGTGTTGATGCTCTGCGGCCCCCACGGGTGGCCTACGCGCGCTTTCCTTTTGGACAGCCCCTGGGAGAGCCCGGGAATGTCGATCAGCAGCGGGTGTTTATCGAAGATGCACTGGAACTGCTGACGACCGCCACGGAGCCTGGCACGATCGAGGCATTGCCATACCGATGGTGTCGCGAGGACTACGCGAAGATCAGAAAAGAGCGGGGCTAGGGCTGGGTTCCCCTCCTCTCCCGCTTCGGGAGGGGATAGAGGTGAGGGTCTTTCACGCCCCCGAGGCTTCCAATCGACTACGATTCCGAGACAGCGAGATTTGACTGGGCTCAGGCCTACGACCAAATGGCCTGGTTGCCCGGCGGCGCGCTCAACATGGCTCACGAGGCCATTGATCGCCACACCCGAGGTCGTCTCGCCCGCAAGGTCGCGCTGATATGGCTGGGTCGAAACGGCGAACGTGAAGAGTACACATTCGCGCAGGTTCGTGATCAGTCCAACCGATTTGCCAACGTTCTGCTGAGCCTGGGTATCGTCAAAGGCGATCGTATTGCCATTCACCTCGACCGGGTTCCCGAGAGCTACTTTGCCCTACTAGGCATCCTCAAAACCGGTGCAATCGCATGCCCTGTGTTCTCGGGTTTTAGCTCCGAGACGCTAAGGGACCGCATGAAGGAAACAGAGGCCAAGGTCCTGGTTACACATCCACAGCTGCGCCGAGGTCTCGGCGATCTTGTATACGAGCTGTTTGGGTTGCAGCATATCGTTGTTGTGAACAAGGACGGCCGAGATCCAGAGCATCCGGAGACTGCCGATCTCGACTACTACGAAGAGATGTCGAAGGCATCAACGACGTTCGCAACCCTGCAGACCAGTCCCTACGACACCGGGCTGCTGCATTACACGTCCGGGGTGACCGGCGAACCCAAGGGAGTGTTGCTGCGCCACCAATCCATCGTGCAACAGGCCTCAACCGCAAGGTCGGTCCTCGATTTGCGGCCCGGCGACGTCTACTGGTGTACCGCCGACCCTGGCTGGGTTGTTGGCACTACGTACGGGTGCCTGGCGCCTTGGGCTGTGGGCGCGACCGTCGTTGTACGTGAGGGGCTATTCGAAGCCGAGGCCTGGTACAGCCTGATACAGGAGGAGCGCGTCACGGTGTGGTACAGCGCGCCGACGGCGCTGCGCTCGTTACAAGCTGGGTGCCTCGATCTGCCGGAGAGATACGACCTGTCGTCGCTGCGCCACGTGGCCAGCGTAGGCGAGGTTTTGGAGGCTGACACGGTGGAGTGGGGCATCGGCGTCCTGGGAATGCCGATCCGCAACACCTGGTTGCAGACGGAGACTGGTGCGATCATGTGTGCCGTACGCCCGGCGATGGACGCACCCCCGGGCTCCGCTGGGAAGCCTGTATCCGGGATAGGGATGGCTGTCCTGGGCCGTGATTTCCAGCGAGTGGAGACGGGCGCAGCCGGGAATCTGGCGATACGCCCCGGATGGCCGGCTATGTTCCAAGGCTATTGGGGAGACACCGACGAGTACAATTCGCGGTTCAGAGGAGGGTGGTATGTCACTGACGACATGGCCCGAATCGACACCGACGGCTATATATGGATTGAGCGCAGGACCGACGGCGATTCAACAATCGCTACAACCTCTGGCTACTGAGGGAGACCAGGCATAAATCTAACGGCTCGGAATCTCTTTCACATGACCCATCGATTAGTAATATCGCTTGAAATCAACCAGCTTTCGTTTCACTTTTCGAATGTCACCTAGAAAATCCAAACTCACAATTATACGTTCGTGTTTCCCGGGGAATGTCATCCCGGTATGTGCGTAAAGAACCCTGACGGTGGTCTCGCTAACCGGCTAAAGTTCAAGAGTGGTGACCTCATATTGCGAGTCGGCTGGGGAGAAAATCCGTATCCCTTCATCTACCAAGCTGATCCATCGAGTTGGCTTGCCCCAGCGGAATAATCGTTTACGCCGCTGGGCCATGATCTCTACGTTTGAAATTGCTATACGGCGGTCATGTCGGTTGTTGACGATTCGAAGATGAAAGTCAGCAACTGTCGCGGTCGTCTTGTATGCCACGGACGGGGCTTTTTCCTTGCCCCTCAAGGAAACTTCCAAGAAGTGGGAGCGGAGGCCTAGATGGGCCAGTCTGATAACTGTAGAACCTGGGCTGAAGAATACCTAGTACAGTGACCTCCAGTTTGCACTCCAAGATGCGTCGGAGAACAAATCTAATGGGGCCAATTGTCTCCAAGAGACCGACAATATCCATGCGATGATTCTAGCACGCGGCTCAAACATGTAGTGCAGGAAATATTCTTGGTAATTCTGAGGGACACCCTCAGACACCCGGGAAAGGGGCTACGCCCGTCTGTACACCCGATCGAGTGACAATTTCCGGGACTTGGGCCTGGTTTCAGGAACCAGCACCGCTCCTAATCTCGCGGGACCAGCGGTAGTGTCACGTGTGAGGGGTACGTCGAGTCGTGGTGGATTGTCTGGAGCGCCGAGACCACGGTCCGGTCGTCGCCGATTGGGCCACCGGTGTTGGCGTTGCGGTCGAACCGGGGGAAGTTGCTGCTGGATATCTCCAGCCTGATCCGGTGATCCTTCCAGAACAGATTGCTGGTAGCCCACAGGTCGATGGTGTACTCGTAGACCTGGCCGGACTCGATTGGATCGGCCGGGGTCTTGGGGACCCTGTAGCGAGCGCGAACTATGCCGTCCGTCAGGTTTCTGGCATAGCCGTCCGGACGTACATCGACCAGCTTGGCGGTGAAGTCGGTGTCCTCAGCCGAGGTCGAGGCGTACAAGGTCACGGTAATAGGACCAGTGACCTCCATATAGTTCTCCAAGGGCGGGGTTGTGTAGACCAGTACATCATGTCTCGACTCTACTGGCCGCTGGTCAAATGCCCCCGCCGGGTAGACCCCGGGGTCGCTGATGATCTGGCCGCCCCGGGTGGGCACCGGGTCGATCGGATTGTAGACATAGACGTCGGGGGGCTCCCCGACGTTCGGGGTCTGCACATCCATCCAGCCATCGCCATTAAACGAGTTGGCCCTGCCGCGACTGTGAAGATAGTAGTTCACGGATTCGGCTCGTTCCAGTGGCCACTCGTCCTCTGAGCGCCAGACATTCTCGCCCATTACGAAGATCCTGACGG
>CAJWER010000055.1 GCA_913030785.1 uncultured Chloroflexota bacterium
GTGGTGGCCTTCTTTGGAGTGACCTGGGTGCTTTTGTCCAGCGGCGACGGTATGACCGTGGGTGAGATCCTGGCAGGGTTTGTGCCTAACTTGGATCTTCTCGTTGAGCCTGCCCCTGCGTACGCAGCTGAGTTGGCCGCTGCGCGCTTCCCCGACCCGGACACGACCCTCGTCGACTTCGGCCTCTCCGACTTCGCCGAGGAACGTCACTACTTCAGCGAAGCGCTCCAGGCTCGGCGGCGGTACGTCGTGGCCCTTCCCCCCGGTTATCACCACGAGATTCAGGCCGAGACGCGATACCCCGTGATCGTCTTCCTCCACGGCAAGGGGCAGGCCGCGAGCGACCTGGCTCCAGCTGCGCTCGTGACCAGCGGCCTGATGCGGGACGGGGTGATGCCCAAGGCGCTGCTCGTCTTTCCCGATGGTGAGTGCTGCGATCGCGACGTCGAGACGGGGCGGCGGGAGTGTGCTTGCAAGCGGACCGGGGATGGGAAGGCCTGCGTCGATCCCACCTGCGAGGGGCCGGAGCACGTCTGCGAGACGCGGACTCTGCCCAAGCACAGCCTCACCGAGGAGTGCAACGGCAAGGACGACGACTGCGTCGACGGCGACGAGGAGCTCGAGCCTGTCGAGTGCGTCGAGGAGCCAGCCGACGTATTCGTCCAGCTCGGTGATCATTCCGTAGTAGGCGGCCCGAGCCCTGCGGACCCGCTCCTCGGCCACGGGAACGTCCAGTTGATTGAAGTACCGGAGCCCTTTGTAGACGTCGTGAAGGTTCTTCAGGTCTTGATCAGTGACTGAGGGGATGTCTACCTGCTCGGGCGGGTAGACATCCCAGTACTTCTCCAGGGCCGTGAATTTCGGATGGGGTAATGAAAAACCGACGTAATACGCCCAGGGCCGGTCCAGGGTCGTGGATGCGTGGTCGATGAAATCGACCGCGTTTTTGGCCAGGTCGGCATCGTGATGGCGCTCGACGCGCCGAACGCCATCCACCTGACTGCGCTCGTCTGCCCGATAGATCAGCGGGTTGCGAAATAGGGACGTGATGTCCGGGTTGGTGTGGTGGCCGTTCTCGGTATCGGTCTCCTTGAATCCCATGTCGAAGTCGTCATTGAGGTCCAGCTTCCCCGTCGCGTAGCATTCGTATCCCGCTTCCCTCAGCCACACAGCCCACGTTGGCTGGCTGCCATCCCACACCGTCGAGTTGCAGAAGGAGTTCGTCTCGTGGGCGTAGAGCCCCGTCATCATCGACGCCCGGCCCGGCACACACACGGGACTGCCGCAATAGGCGTTGCTCATCGTAACGCCGCGCTTTGCGATGCTATCGAGGTTGGGCGTCCGCACCATCGGATGACCAGCGTAGCCCGTGTACCGAAAGCTATGCTGGTCGGCGCAGATAAAAAGTATGTTGGGCGAATTGGCCATGGTGTCGTACGGCAGTCTACCGCCGTGCATGCACGAAAGTCCACGGTCGCTGTCCGACACACCTACACCTGGTCATTGACCGCGTTCGCGAGTGGCACTAACATGGCTCCGCGGATACAGGACCTCGCTGTGGGCGAGCAGGATAGGACGCGATGAAGGTCAGCGACGTACGGGTGTTCACGATCCATCCAGGGGTCGGGAAGAACCTGATGTTCGTGAAGGTCGAAACCGACGCCGGTATCGTCGGGTGGGGCGAGGCGTACACCCAGGCCGACCGCGACGGCTCGATATCCGCGCACATCGACGAACTTGCTCGTTACCTAGTGGATCGCGACCCCTTCCACATCCGGCATTTCACGCATGTTGCCTACGAGGACTTCGCCACCAAACGCGGAAGCATGGACTTCCACTCGGCGGTCAGCGGTCTCGAGATCGCATTGTGGGACATAGTCGGCAAGGCCCTCGATCAGCCTGTCTACAACCTGCTGGGCGGGCCAGTCAGGCCGCGCCTCAGGCTCTACGCCAACGGATGGTCGGGCGGTGCTTTATCCCCTGACCAGTACGCTTCAGCGGCCCATAAAACGGTCGCAGACCGTGGATTCACAGCTCTCAAGTTCGATCCGTTTCCCGGGCCCTGGCGACTCTACCCAGACCACGACGAGTTAGAGCAGGCCGCCGCCATCGTAGGGGCGGTGCGGGAGGCGGTTGGCCCCCGAGTGGAGCTGCTCATTGAGGTGCATCGTCGGTTGGCGCCCATGAATGCCATCCGGGTCGCGCGCATGATCGAGCAGTACCGGCCATACTGGTTCGAGGAGCCGTGCCCCGCAGAAAATCTGGACGCCATCCGCGAGGTCAAAGAAGCCACGACGATTCCCATCGTTACCGGCGAGGCGCTTTACACACGCACGGGCTTCCGGGAGGTTCTAGAGCGCCGGGCCGCTGATATCATCAACCCGGACATCTGCAACACGGGCGGTATTCTCGAACTCACCCACATCGCCGCGATGGCCGAGCCGTACTATGTTGCCGTTTCTCCGCATGGCTGGAACAGCACGTCGGTGGCCGCAGGCGCAGCGATTCATGCCTCCGCCGTCATGCCGAATTTCTTGATATACGAGTATGCGTTCAACGTGGAGGCTGTTTCGCGCGACATTTCCTTGGCGTACCTGGAACCGGAGGGTGGGTACATCGAGTTGCCGAAAGGTCCGGGCCTGGGGGTTGAGCTGGACGAGGTGAAGCTCGCGAAGTACCCGTACCAGCAGTTCCCGGCCCGGGCGATCCGAACCGTCGAGGATGAGCGTAGGTACCACTAGAGGCGGCTGAAAAAGGGGTGTCCAGAGGGGCATCGCCCCTCTGGCAAGGGGGACGGGGGATGTCCCCCACTTGTAAATTTACTCAGGGTAGGTGGGCGGGTAGGAGCACCCGCTAGGTATTGAGATAGTTACCAAGCGATGCACAGAATATTGTTAAGGAGGATGACTTTATGAATCGTGAAGAGCTTAAGAACTTGATGCGCGGGATTATCGTCGCGACGCCGACTCCCTTCGACGACAAATTCGAGATCGACCATGGCAAGATGGCGGACCTGACCGAGTGGTGGGTCGAGTCCGGGCTGGTCGAGGGCAAAGCCGTGATCAAGTGTGTTTCGGTGATGGGCGAGGTGCCCCAGCTTGCGGACGACGAGTGGCCCTTCCTGGTAAGAACCGTGGCTAGGGCAGCCAATGGGAAGGTGCCGGTAATAGGTGGAATCCATGGCAAGGACACAAAGAGGTCTATCGATGACGCCAAGAGGGCCCAGGAGATGGGCGCTATCGGGCTCCAGGTATCTCCTCCCTTGTTTAACGATCCGAACCAGGACGACATCCTGAGGTACTTCGAGGCCCTGTCCGACGGAATTGAGATCGGCATCATGATCTACAACAATCCGTGGTACCCACATGGCGAGATCATGGCTGACACATTCATGAAGATGGCCGACTTCGAGCACGTGGTGGCGATCAAGTGGTGCCAGCCCCGCAGCTATGAATACGGCGAAATGGAGGCCCTTGCGCCCCACTTCAACATCCTTGAGAATGGGACGAACATCGGAGAGTGCTTTCGACTGGGCGGCGTCGGTTTCCTCGATGAGCAGGCAACAGCCTACCCACAGCATGAGCTGGACATTCTGGCCTTCATGGAGGCTGGCAAATTTGACGAGGGACAGGCGTTGTGGGACTCCGTCACCAACCCGTTGCGCGATATCTATGTGAAAATGACGGAACGATCAGGGGGTCAGGCGCGCTTGAAGAAGGCCGTGATGGAGGCTATGGGCATGCCCATAGGATCAATGCGACCGCCTTCCTTGCCCCACTCGGAAGAAGAGTTGGACGAGCTGCGCGGGCTGATGCGCGGGTTCGGATGGCCGGTTCCGTAGCGAGCCCAGACGGCTGGCGTGTGCATAGGCAAGTTAGCCGTCTGTCGAGTTGCCAGTTAACATCAGGAGAGCGGACCAAATGGTCAAGCCCAACTCAGGAATGACTCTTATCAAAGCCGCCATGCTGGTAGACGGCCAGGGAGGACCTGCCGTCGAACGGGGCGCTGTGCTCTTGGAGGGCGACCTGATCCGCGCCGTCGGACCTGGGGCAACCGTCGTGGCCCCGGAGGGAGCGGCTGTTGAGGAGCTCACATACGACGGCGGGACGATCCTCCCGGGGTTTGTGGACAGCCATGTACACCTGATTGGCATGGGTGACGGTCGCGTCGGTGACGAGCTTACCACCCTTCCGGACGAGGTTCTGTCCCTACAGGCAGCCCGAAACGCGAGGGCCCACCTCCTCTCGGGCGTGACGACCGTCCGCGACTGTGGCGCCAAAAACCAGACGACGCTGATGCTGCGCCAGGCTATGGAAATGGGCATCACGCCCGGTCCAAGGCTAATCTTGACGGGGCGGCCCGTGGCGATCATCGGTGGACACCTGAGCTATTTTGGCATTCAGGCGACCGGGGTCGACGAGTGCCGAGCCGCTGTCCGTCAACTGGTCAAGGAAGGCGCTGACTTCGTCAAGATTACCGCCTCCGGAGGCAGCACCCGGACGTCAATCTCGCTGCGCCCTTCGTTCAACGTGGACGAGCTGACCGCGATATGCGACGAAGTACACAAGTTCGGCAAGCATACGGCCGCCCACTGCGTAAACACCCAGGCGATGGTGAACTGCTTGGACGCTGGGATCGACACGATCATACACGGACGGTTCGCTGAGCCCGATGGCTCCAAGATCTACTACGATGAGATCACCGAGCGCATCGCGAAACAGGGCGTTTTCGTCAACTACAACCTGGGCGGGACCAGCCATCGAAAACTGATGCTGGAATCCAAGCGAGATTCTGAGGGGCTGACGGCGGATGAACAGACGCAACTGGACGGCGTACTGAGTCAGCTTGAGTCCGATCACGTCTTCCATCCGAGGATGCGGTCTCAAGGCGTAACGATCGTTTGTGGCTCAGACTCTGCCTGGGGTCCATACAAGATGGGACAGTTTCACTACGAGGTTGAGGCCCACGTCGACGCAGGCATGGCCCCGATGGAGGCTCTGGTGGCAGCCACGAGCGACGCCGCGAGGTCGTGTATGGTCGACCACGAGGTAGGCAGCCTGGAAGTTGGTAAGCAGGGCGATGTCCTGGTCGTCGTCGGCGACCCTACGAAGGACATCACTGCTATCAGGAACGTCGCCGCGGTGTTCAAGGGCGGCCAGCGCGTCCGTTAGTTCCCGCCCGAACAGGCTAGGCTCCAGTATGTGCGCTATCCGTTTAGCGACACCGCCCTCAGCGCAACTTGTCGAGAAGGTCAGTCAGCGGCCTGGCGAGCTTCCCAAACATCTGCGCCCCATCTCCGTCGACCTCGTCTTTTGAAAGCTCTCCGTGCACTGCACGGTTTCGCAGTTGCCGCATCATGTGGAGCAGACGCGCGTGGTCGTGTGAGAGATTGCTCCCCGATTCGAGATACCTCAGCATGTCTACCGTCGAATCGAGATCGTCGGGCTCCGCTCCGACTCGCTCGGCGGCCCGCTCAATGCCCTGCTCGACGGTGCCCCATGCGAGAGGTATTGCCGCGCCAGGAGAGACCTTTACGACACGCTCGACTTCGCGCTCGGCTCTTCGAGCAGACTTTACTCCGGCCTGTCTTGCCAGGTCTAATAGTTCGTCGGCCAGTGGGCGAGTAGGGCGGCTGCCTCTTGGTGGCGAGCGACGACTTGAGGTGGGTTTCGTGGTGCGTTGTTTCTTACGCGAGCGTGATTTCTTCGGCTTTCGTCGCAGTGCTCCCCGAACCAGCGAGAACACGATGAGGAGGAATATCCCTCCAACGATGATCAACACGGTCTGGGGTTCGAGTTGGTCCACGGTTTAGGCCAGCACCAGCCGGCCGCCCGGGCTGAGTATGACGATGTCGGTCGTCGGCATGTCGTATCCCCGTGCAGCCAGCGCAGTGACGAACTCTGCGGGGTGGCCTGCCTGCGATCTCACCGGCGGGTGTGTATATCCGTAGTGGCAGGGCACCACGACCCTGGGCTGCAAGATATACGTCAGGAGCGCCGCGAATCCGACACCCAGGTTGGTGTCATTGATGGGTACAAGGAGATAGTCGACCTCCATCTGAGCGATGTGCGACTTGCCATCATGGTCAAAACGGCCGTCTCCCGGCAGATAGAAATTGCCGTGGACAGTCCGGACGAGGTATCCACACGCGTCCGAGTTGACCGCCGTCGCCACCGAGTTGGAGTGGTCAGCCGGCACCACTTCCACGGAGAAATTGCCGTAGTTGTGAGTCTCGCCGTAGATTGCAGTCGATAGTAGGCTGCTAGTCAGGCCTGCCTCGGCCAGGCGTGGGTGGCAAGACTCGGGAGCCACGACCTGTGGCCTTAGGTCCGCAATCACCCCAATCGCGTCGTCATCCAGGTGATCCTCGTGTCCGTGAGTGATGAAGACATGGTCGGCCTGCTCCACCTCCTCGGCAGTCAAAGGAGGTTCATGGACCTCCGTGGCTATGGAGTCCAGTTCATGGCGCTGCAGCTCAACCTGGTGGTGAGGGATCTGCCCGGTCTCTTGAATCCGCCGCCGTATTGTCTCGTAGTACCTGTGGGGCGAGCTCAGGACAGGATCAAGGAAGATGTACTGATTATCGAGCCTGAGTACGAACCCGGCGTTTGGCAGCCGCCAGAGGGCATCGTAGCCCCGGTCTCGGTACAGCTCGTCTCGGATGTGCCTGACAGGTTGTTTCATTCGCACAGAATAGCATCCTTCCTGTAACCCTGGTGGTGGTCGCTGAGCCTCTTCCGGTGGTACAGTTTGCTCCAGCCAATGATGTCGTTAAATGGAGGCTAGGATGAAGACCTACAGAGCCGCGGTTATCGGATGCAGCCGAATAGGGGGGTTCATCGACAACGAGGTCGTCGGTCGTGAGGGGCCGAGCATGCAGCCGCCCTCATCCCATGGCGGCGGGTACTTCGTCAGCGGACGTACAGACCTGGTGGCCTGCTCCGACCTCCGGGAAGACGTGATGAAGGAGTTCGGCAACCGGTATGACGTGCCCAAGGGGAGTCAGTACACAGACTACAGGGAGATGATCGAGAAGGAGCAGCTCGACATCGTAAGCGTCGCTACGCAGCCGGAGCATCGTGCCAAGATCGTCATCTACGCGGCAGAGCATGGAGTAAGAGCCATCTACGCTGAGAAGGCGCTTGCCGCATCCCTTGACGAGGCCGATGCGATGGTAGATGCAATCGAGCGGAACGGCGTAGCTTTCAACATGGGGGCGAACCGTCGCTGGTCCCTGCACTTCGACAAGGTAAAGGAGATCGTCGACAGTGGTGAGCTGGGTCCGATGAAGGCTATCGTGATCTACAACACGAGCTCACTCTACAACTCGGGCAGCCACGCCTTTGACACTGTGCTGCGTTTGAACGGCGACCAACCCGTCGAATGGGTGCAGGGCAACCTCCCTGACGACTCCATGGTCGAAGGCGACACCCTGCTTGAGGACCCTGTGGGCGAAGGTATCATCCGGTTTGCAAACGGGGTGACCTGCTACGCACTCGATACCGGTCTTGGCGGCAGCTACCAGGTGGTCTGCGAGGAGGGCTACATCACCATCATCAACGACGGTGAGGAGTTCGACTACCAGGGGCCAGGCCCGTTGGATAGTGGCGGAAGACCTACCATCGTAGCCCGCGAATTTCCAGAGGTGAAGGCCGTCAGTACCGTGGTCAATATCGTGGAGGACCTGGCCCACGCTCTCGATACTGGCGAGCCGACACGAGGCGGCATTCGTACGGCCCGAGCCTCGCTCGAAATGTCGTTCGCCATCATCGAGTCGCACCTCGGAGGCGGTGGGCGCGTCGATCTACCCCTGGGGCGCCGAAACCTGACGCTGAACCGAGCCCGTGCGCCGCGTCAGCCAAGGTACGAGGTCTAGGCGGCACCTTCTAGATCAGCGCGGCTGTAACAAAACGACCCGAGGCACGTTCCCATCGGCGCGCGATGGGGACGTGCTGACTTTGGAGAGTTTGGTCCTGGTTACGGATGCAGTAGATATGCTGCGGGTGGGGTAGCGGATGGCACGTTGTGAGCCGTCGTCCGGCCCGAGTGCAACACCGTCGGTTCGTACTCCTTGCTGACCACCCGTGGGGGCATCGGCAACGTGTCGTAGGTGATGGCCGTCGGTCGTAGGAATGGCTCCGCGTAGGCACATCCCGCGAGCATGCCCCAGCGCCCGTCACGTGCCTCCACGACCCAGCGAGCCGTTTCCCCATGGTAGCCCTGGCTCACAAGCTGGTCGATCGCGTGTATCTTTTTGTCTATGACCGCGGAGGTGTCCACCCAGACATCGGGCACGATGCCGGGAGTGAAGACGCTGTTGGAATTCACCTCTTCTCCCGCGGCAAACGAAAAGAACACCTGCTTTACGCCGTGATAGGCATCAACCCCGTCAAACTGTCGCACCCTGTTCGCCACCGTTTCCAATGCCTTCATGACGATCTGTCCCGTGTTGGGGTGGTCGTTGTCCACGGCTCCGTTGTGTATAGGCAGATGCGTGATCACGATATCTGGTTTCACGCGTCGGATTACTTCGGCTATCTCGGCAACTTTGTCCAGGTCGAAGTAGATCTCGTGGTCGTTCCAACCCAGGAACACCAATTCGTTGACCCCCAGTACCTCAGCGATGCGTTCCGCCTCGCGCTTTTTGAAATTCCTGTACTCCTCAAGCGTCATCCGCGCAACGGCCGGGTCTTGTTCGGCCGCTGGCTTGCTCTCCTCGTCATGCAGCCACTGCATGTGGTGACGCTCACCATATGTAGCGACTACGCTGGTGATCTTGTCGCCCCTTTCGGCATGGAGAGCGACCGTCCCTGAAGCCTCCGTCGCACTGTCGGCCGGGTGTGGATAAACTACGAGGATATTGTGATTTTCCAAATTGCTGTCCTTTCCTGTAGCGAAGTGAGACAGATTCTACTACCATTGCACCGCCAGTAGGCCAATATTCGTAGACGCCAAGGCCTATGCGCTCCCCACAACATAGCTCAATATTTTGGCCTACTGATGCCAGAATTCCTCAGAACCGTCCTCAAGGAAATGCAACCAATGGATAACAACCTCGTGAGTCTTTATGACTACGAAGCCGCGGCCAAGCTGACGCTTCCCCACGATCATTGGGATTTCATAGATGCCGGGGCGATGGACGAGAATACCGCGAGGCGCAATCGGTCGGCCCTTGATGGACTCGCCCTTCGCCCTCGATTTCTTAGGGATGTCGAGAAGCTCGATATCTCCACGACCGTGTTGGGCTCTCCGATCAGCATGCCTGTGATGATCGCTCCCGCAGGGGGCCATATGCTCGCCCACGCTGATGGAGAGCTGGCAACGGTCCGCGGTGCGGCCAAATCGCGCACGTTGATGATGGCAGCCACCAACAGCAACTACACGATGGAAGAGATCGCCGAGGCGACGACGACGCCACGATGGTTTCAGCTTTACCACCGCGGCCGCGAGGTCACGGAGACACTGGTACGACGAGCTGAGAAGTCGGGCTATACGGCTATCTGTCTTACAGTCGATACACCCGTGCCAAGCTACAAGGAGAGGGACGTCCGCAACCGGTTCGTCCGCCCATTCAGGCTGGCGAACTTTACGGGGATGGAGGCCGCGGCGGGAGATGAGGAGACGCCAAGTTGGCTGAATCCTGGTGTCCCGGGTCTAACGTGGGCTGATCTAGATTGGCTCCGATCCTTGAGCGCCCTACCACTGGTGCTGAAGGGAATCAGGACCCCTGAGGATGCCCGTTTGGCAGTGGACCACGGAGTTGAAGGGATTCTGGTCTCTAATCACGGGGGCAGACAGATCGATATGACGCTGAGCTCCATCGAGACCCTGCCGGAGATTGTAGAGGCTGTCGATGGACGGGCAGAGATCTACTTGGACTCAGGGATTCGCAGGGGCAGCGATGTGCTCAGAGCGTTGGTTATGGGCGCCACGGCTGTGGCCATCGGACGTCCACTTTTCTGGGGCCTGGCCGTCGATGGAGCCAATGGAGTGCACCAGGTCCTGGAGATATTGCGAAGGGAGCTGGAGATAGCGCTGGCCTACTGCGGCGTGACCTCGGTGCATAACCTCGGGCCAGGTCTGATTAGCGTCCCCCATGGTTGGGGATCGGGGACCGTCCGATAGGGCCCTGGCAAGGCAACCGTCCCTGGGGCAGTACACCGTCTCGGTGACCATTTCAGCTTTTTGAGGCCGTTGACCTTTAGCTTGCCTGGAATCTTTTCCATGGTCTGGGAGGAGCACGAACAAGTCGTCGTTCTGGTTTCAGGGGATCGTCTCGCCTCCGCGTACCGTCAGGACCGGTTCGAAACGCCCTCCCATTCGCGAGACGCCTACTGAGTCCATCAATGGGGTTTGGTCCGAGTCCCAGCGTAGCACGGCGAGGTCGGCGCATGCCCCGGGGGCCAATGTACCGATTTCGCCCGACATTCCGATTGCCTTTGCGGGGTTGGACGTGGCCCGTATGAGGGCATCGGACTCGGGCATTCCTGCAGCAATCATCTTGGATATCACGAGCGGCATGTCGTGCTGCGGCTCTAACCCCACATGCCTGCGTTGGATGTCGGTGGAAATAGTGTCGGGTAGGAAGCCCTCTGCGATGATCGCCTCGGCGACGCCAAAGTCGAAAGAGTTCATGCCGTGGCCAATGTCAAATAGAACTCCACGCTCCCGCGCTTCCCATACGGCATCTTGGACATGCCCATCTCTGACGATACTCTCGTCACCTCTATCCGTTCCTCGATGGAGGCAGTAGGTCAAGGCGTCGCCCGGCCTCAGCATCGCCAATTGCTCGGCGAGTGGCCAGTCCGAAGGCTCTCTGCGGCTGCCGAACAGCAGTGGCCGTCCAGTGGCCTCGGCTGCTGTCAGGACCCTCCGCAGAACCTCCCGTGGGTCGGAATCGCCTGCAACCTGCACCGCCGTGTTAACCGATATCCCCCAGATGGCATCGCCGCCATCGCGGATTGTGGAGACGCAGGACTCGACGTCGATGTTATCCATGTCTTCGAAACTCCCGGTCTGTGCGAAGGCGCCCCAGGACACGGGACTAATAGCCATGCGTATGCGAAGACGGGCGGATGCGATCAGCGTATTTTGATAGGTGGGCCATGTATCCGCGCCTGCGTCTCCCTGGGAGAGTACGGTGGTGGTCCCCCTGCCGAGAATGAAGGGGCCGGGGTCGATTCCCGCATACCAGTCGGGGGGCGCGGGATGGGCGTGGAGGTCCACGAGACCGGGGAGCAGTAAATCGTCCGGGAATTCCAAGATCTGCCGCGCGTCGATGGACACGTCGGGGCCAGAGGCGACGATGCGGTCGCCGTCAATGGCAACAGACCCTGGGCTATCGAGTCCGGTATCAGCACAGAACACCCGTCCAGCACGTATCAGAAGATCAACCATTTGTCCGCTCATGATGTTTTCCCACCGGAGCTTCGCAAGTGCAATGTCTGCATCAATATCCCTCGTAGGGTGCGCGTATCCAAAAAATTAACAGTCTTATCGAAGGATGATGGTCTTGACTATAGGTGTCAACTGATCTGCCTACGAAACGTGATTCCTGGGTCACTATCCGACGCCACGATCCCAGTCTATACTGCGCAAAGGCGCACGCTGATGCTCGTGGTCGTTTGAATAGGAGGCATCGCCCTTGTACGACATGTTAATCAAAGGCGGAACGGTGATCGACCCCTCGCAGGGAATCGACGCTGTCCAGGAAGTGGCAATTACGGCCGGGAAAGTGGCTGCAGTCGAGGCCTCGATCAACGAGAGTTTGGCAAAAGAGGTGATCGATGCCAAGGGTCTGATCGTCACCCCGGGTCTGATTGATATGCACGTCCACGCCTACCCCGGGGTCTGCTGCTACGGCCTGGAGCCCGACGTGACCAACATCGCGAGGGGCGTGACTACGGCCATGGACTGCGGGTCAGCCGGTGCAAGGACATTCCCTGCGTTCCGGCAGTACTTCATTGAGCGTGCGGAGACTCGCCTCTATGCCCTGCTAAACATATCGACGATGGGGATCATCTCGTCGAAGATCGGCGAGTTGGTAGACATGCGCTGGGCGGACGTGGGAGAGACGGCCGCAGCCGGACGATTAAATCGAGACATCGTCCTCGGCGTCAAGGTGAGATTGTCTAGTGATGTTGTCGCGATGGACGACAAGCTTGACGCCCTCAAGCGGGGTATCGAAGCTGCGGAGTCTTTCGGAGGCATCGTGATGATCCACGTTGGCGACAAAGAGACTCCTCTCGAAACCCTGACGACGCATCTCCGCCCAGGAGACGTTGTGACACATGCATTCAGGCAGTGGGGGGGCGTCGCCAGTGCGCATCGGGACGTGGTAGCGGAGCTACGGGAGGCAAGGGGCCTAGGGATCATCTTCGATGTCGGCCATGGCGCCGGGAGTTGCTCCTTCGATACCGTTGAGACGGCCCTCGCCAATGACTTCCAACCCGACACCATAAGCAGTGACGTCAGCACGATCAGTGTCGAGGGTCCGGTCTTCGATCTAGTCACGACAATGTCCAAGTTCTTGCACTACGGAATGGAACTTTACGATGTCGTAAGGTGCACGACCCAGGCTCCCGCTAAGGTAATGGGCCTCGGCGAGGGCCTTGGCACGCTTCGACCGGGCGCGAACGGCGACGTGACGATCTTGAGTCTCGACGAAGGCGTTTTCACTTTCACCGACGCTGAGGGCAACACCACGCGGGCCCTCAAAAAGCTCAATCCGGTCGCAACGATCAAGGATGGCCGATT
This sequence comes from uncultured Chloroflexota bacterium, assembly GCA_913030785.1. Lineage (GTDB taxonomy): Bacteria > Chloroflexota > Dehalococcoidia > Lucifugimonadales > CAJWER01 > CAJWER01. Next base: position 12,757 of record CAJWER010000055.1, read on the forward strand.
GTATCGGCCATGGCTGAGGTAGACCATTGAAATACGACCTGCTGATCAAAAGGGGCCTCGTCGTCGATCCATCACAGGGGGCAAATCAGGTAGGCGATGTTGCCTTTGCCGATGGGAAGGTTGCCGCCTTTGGGAGCCTCTTCGACGGTGACGCCGCGGAAGTCATAGATGCGACTGGGCTGATCGTGACTCCGGGACTGTTGGACCTGCACGTTCACGTATTCCCGGGTGTATCGCACTTCGGAATTGACGCCGACCACAGCAACATCGGCAAGGGTGTCACAACGGCGGTCGATGCCGGTTCCGCGGGAGCGCTCACGTTCCCGTTTTTTCGCAAACACATCATCGAAACGGCCGATACAAGGCTCTATTCCCTTCTGAATATCTCCTCGACGGGCATGATCTCGCCGAATATCGGGGAGTTGGAAGACCTCCAACTGGCCGATATCGAGGCGGCGATTGCCGCGGGGAGAGCAAACCGAGACCTCATCGTCGGGATCAAGGCTAGGCTGTCACGATCGACGGCAGGGGAGAACGATGTTGCAGCCCTCGAGCGAGCGCTGGAGGCGGCGGATGCCCTCGGCGTGTTCGTGATGATACACGTCGGTGGCACCAGGAGTCCGATGGAGAAGCTCGTGAACATGCTTAGGCCTGGCGATGTGGTCACTCACTCGTATCATGGCAACGACTACGGCATCCTGGACGATGCCGGGCGAGTCATAGATGGCATCAAGGAGGCCCAACAGAGGGGTGTCATTTTTGACGTGGGTCACGGAGCAGGCAGTTTCTCATTTGATGTTGCCGAAAAAGCGCTTTCCCGTGGGTTTGGCCCTGGAAATATTAGTAGCGATATCCACATATACAATATCGAAGGACCGGTCTTCGATCAGGTCACGACGATATCGAAGTTCATGTGGCTCGGGATGTCTTTGGACGACGTAATCCGCCTCACCACCGAGTCGACCGCGAAGATAATCGACGCCACTGGTCTGGGCACCCTTAAAATTGGATCCGCCGGAGACGCGACCATTCTGAGGCGAGATGAGGGCAAATTCATCATGACTGACTCGGTCGGCAGATCCGTCACCGCCAACGAAAAGTTGGCTCACGTGCGTACGATACGGTCAGGTCGTGTATATCGGCCCTGGAAGTAAGGCGTTGACGCTGACCCATGATATCGCCATAGTCATCTCATGCGTGTCCGGCGGACACGCTCAGTAGGGCTATTAGGGGCTAAGTGACTCTAACTCCTCTGTGAGTTGGATTTCGGCGGAAGTGACGAACATCATCTCTTAGCCGAAAAGGATGTCCGACAGCCGCCGTCCCCATGACGGTCAGTGAGTTGAATGACGGATAGACCCCCAGGACTCTTTTACCAAAACGGTGCGCCGGTGCTACTACCGATCAGTCCCGCGTACCCCGCTCCCGACGCCACGAGATGGACATCAGCGCCGGGCTTTCTTCCAGGCGGTAGCCTAGACTCGCCGCCCTACCGCCGCTTAATAGGCCGGTCCAAGGAGTAAGAAATCAGTGACTACAAATATCGTCCGGTTCGAAACGATCGTGCCGAACATACTCACAATCTGTACGTATACGGAATTCGCTCCATTCGCATATGAAGAACACGGCAAGATCGTCGGTTCAGACATCTTCCTCCTCGAATGTTTTGCACGGGAAATGGGATTGGGTACCAATATTATTAAGAAGGAATTTGCAGGGCTTTGGCTTACGCCTGGCAATGGGGAGTGTGATGTAGCCGCTGCTGGGATGATGGCGCATGTAGACCGCGATCTTGGCCTCGGCGGTGTCTGGAGCCGGTCCTACATGCGGGTAACGCGCTCACTGTTGATCCGAAAAACAGATGCCGATGTGCTTAGGAGGCCAGCCGATTTCACCGGGAAGAAGATTGTTGTGACCCCGGCATCAAGCGCCCATATCGATGCCTACGAACGTTACGAACCACTCGGTTCCACTATAATCCCGGTCGTTCCATCCCAGGACGAAATCGTACGACAGCTTCTCAGTCACGAAGTCGACGCGTTTGGCGAGGGCAATGTAAGCAATGGATATTTGGCAGAAAAATATGTTG
>CAJWER010000056.1 GCA_913030785.1 uncultured Chloroflexota bacterium
CTTTAGGAAATCAAACATCATCATTTTTTGCTTACAATGAAAATTATCCGATACACATTGATAAACTTGAATTTGATAAACTTGAGACTCTAAAATTTGGCTATAACGAAAGAGGTCAAAAATCTGTTTTATTTGCTTTGGGTAATAGCCAAACGCATGCGATTAACCAGATTAAAGATAAAGATGTGAATTATGTTAAGATATTATCTGATAGCCTCTCTGAAAATCTTGATGTTTTGGTCCATTCAATGCCAAATGCAAATCTGCGACGGGGGGTGCTGGGTTTATCGTCGCCCCACATGCGTCTGGGTTCCTCGGTGGAGCTTGGGACTTCGAGAGTGCCAAGAAGATGGTCGAGAAAGAGCGTCCCGAGGTGTGGGACATCCTCGAAGAGGTGGTAAAGGAGAGGCCGGTCTTGCTGAACCGCGCCCCAACTCTCCACCGCCTCGGCATCCAGGCATTCCAGCCAATTCTCGTAGAAGGGGGCTCCATCCAGGTGCATCCCCTCGTCTGCGCGGCGTTCAACGCCGACTTCGATGGGGACCAGATGGCGGTGCACGTACCTCTCTCACGGGGTGCGGTACAGGAAGCCAAGAAAGTGATGCTCAGCACCTACAACATGCTGTCCCCAAGCTCTGGCGACCCCACAGTGGCGCCAACGTTGGATATCGCCTTCGGCTGCTACTACATGACCATGGTTGAAGAAGAAGCCAAGGGGACCGGTCGTGTCTTTGCTAACCTGGAGGACGCCAAGCTCGCCTACGATTTGGACATTGTGGGTCTCAGAGCCCTCCTCAAGGTCCGGACAGACTCCAATGGCAACGGGTCTGAATGGATGGAGACAACGGTAGGTAGAATTATATTCAACGAAGTTGTTCCAGACGAGCTAGGGTACCGCAACTTCCCTCAGGACAAGGCCGCGCTCAAAACCATTACATCTGAGTGCCACCGGATGCTGGGCAATGAAAAGACGATGGTCATGCTTGACGCGATCAAGTCTCTGGGCTTCCGCTACGCCTCAAAATCGGGCACCACGATCGCTATCAACGACATTGAGGTCTCACCGGAAAAGTATCGGATCGTTTCCGAAGCGGATGATCACGTCGACCAGCTGGAACAACAATACATGGACGGCCTCATCACCCATGATGAGCGCTACGAAAACACGGTCAAGATCTGGACCGACGCCAACAACGAGCTAACCCAGGTCATCGAATCCAATATGCGTAACTTCGGCGGCATCTACCTGATGGCAGTATCGGGCGCCAAGGGTAACATCGCGCAGATCAAGCAGATGGCAGGCATGAGAGGCCTGATGTCGGACCCGAAGGGGCGCATCATTGACCGGCCAATCAAATCGAACTTCCGTGAAGGACTCAGCGTGCTGGAGTACTTCATTTCGACTCACGGCGCCAGGAAGGGCTTGGCTGACACAGCACTGCGTACGGCGGACTCAGGCTACCTGACACGGCGACTGATCGACGTGGCCCAGGAGGTCACGGCGACTATTGAAGACTGCGAGGCTATTGGCGGCGTCTGGGTCGAAAATATGGAAGACATACCCCTTGTAAGCACCTTCGACGAGAGGGTCAAAAGCAGATACGCATCGGCTCCAGTAGCAGACCCGAACACGGGCGAGATCCTCGTGGACCGCAATGACCTAATCGACGAAGAGTCGACGGCCAAGATTCGTGATGCTGGCGCCGACGGCGTTCTGGTTCGCTCGCCGCTGACCTGTGAGGCAGATCGTGGCGTTTGCAACTTTTGCTACGGAATATCCCTGGCCACCTGGCAGCCCGTGATGATGGGAGAGGCAGTCGGGATCATTGCCGCCCAGAGCATCGGTGAGCCGGGAACCCAGCTAACAATGCGAACATTCCACACCGGTGGAATCGCAGGTATCGACATCACGAGCGGACTCCCCAGAGTAGAGGAGCTGTTCGAGGCGCGCGTGCCGAAGGGCGAGGCGGTGCTCTCGGAGATCGACGGAATCGTCGAGGTCGCCGAGGTGGTTGATGGGCGAAGCATCGCGGTCAACAGCGCCGAAGAGTATCGCGACGAGTACCTGCTGGAAGACGGCCACAAGATTTTGATTGAAGATGGGGACACCGTCGGCATCGGCGACCGACTGGCGGAGCCCGAAGATGTAGAAGACGAGGACGCGGTAGCGCTGCTTCAGACGCCTGACATTCTGGCCCGAGTGGCTGGCGTGGTGCACGTCGACGAAGAGGCGGTGAGCATTACCTGGTTAGAGGAAGAGCACCGGGAGTACATCATTCCGGCTGCGGCGCACGTAGTAGTAGCCGATGGAGACAGCGTAACAGCCGGCGAGGCGCTAACCTCAGGGCCAAAAAGCCCTCAGCAGATCCTCCGCATACAGGGCCGTGACGCGGTCCAGCGGTATCTGATCGAAGAGGTGCAGAAGGTCTATAGGTCCCAGGGCGTCGCGATTCACGACAAGCACATCGAGGTAATCATCCGGCAGATGATGCGCAAGGTCAGCATTGACGCGCCAGGCGACACGGAGCTGCTGCCGGGCGAGCTGATCAACCGGTCGCAGTACGAGGAAATCAACGCCCGCATGCTGGCCGAGGGCGGAGAGCCCGCCACCGCCAGTCCAGTACTCCTGGGTATCACCAGGGCGTCACTCAACATGGAGAGCTTCTTGGCGGCGGCATCGTTCCAGGAGACCACGAGGGTCCTAACTGAGTCCTCTGTGAACGGCGACATCGACTATCTGCGCGGCCTCAAGGAGAACGTCATTATCGGCAGACTCATCCCGGCCAGGTTCGACATGTCCGAGGAGGGCCGCAAGAGGCTCGGTCTCGACGAGCTTGAGAAGCGGAAGCCGGTCGGCCTGATGGCAGGTTCCCCGGCCCTCGAAGAGGGACCTGCTCCTGACTTGCTGGAGGATTTGAAGCCCGAGGAGTTGCCGAAGCTCTAATGCAGGGCAGGTAGGTCAATCGAGTTTTCAAGGTCCTCCCCATGGGAGGGCCAAGCAAAACGGGCCACGTCATTGACGTGGCCCATTTTGTGTTTACGCGGTAACAGCGTCGTGTAAGAGCAGCTCTACTATTCCTCGGGCAGGCTGACGCGCACGTTCAGATCATCCGCTTCGCTGTTGAATACAACGAGGAGTTGAGGCCTGCCCAGGGTCGAAATCTCGGTCCCGCTGAACTGGATGAGCACCGGCGGCGTGATGTTGCATGCGAAACCGTTGCCCGACAGCTCCGTCGCCGCGTTACCCGTGATCGTGTTGGCCAATTCGCCTAGTGCGGACAGCGCCATCTCCGAATCCAACTCGAAATCGGTGCCGGCCATAATATCAATTATGCCTCTGGCGATGGTCTGGGAAAACCCGTAAGGAATGTTGCCCAGCAGTTCTCCACTTACGCCAATGACAGCGGTTATGTCCTCTGTGGTGAACTTGTGTGAAACTGCGGAAACCGACGAGAGTTCGAGGGGCAGCCCCAACTCTCTCTCCCAAACAAGTTTTGCCGGGGACAGGAATGGATTGACGTACTCTTGCTTCATGCACTCTCTATGCTTAATGGATTCCCAGTGGCAAGCACGTTCGCCAACTGGAGTCAAGGATTGTAGCCAATTAGGATATTGACGCATGAAGCGCCGATGAAACCAATCGGCCGAAAAATGAGTGCTAGCCGCCAGTCGCCTGGCTGAGCAGGTTGAGGGCTGAGCCCGCCTTGAACCACTCGATTTGCGCGGCGCTGAAGGAATGATCGAGCGAAATGGAAACACTGGACCCATCGGAATGGCGCACTGTGCACTCCACTGGCCGCCCTGGGGCGAGTTCTGCCAGGCCGGTCAAGCTGATGCGGTCGTCTTCGCGAATAAGGTCGTAGTCTGCCGGATCCTGGAACGTCAGGGGGAGCAGTCCTTGCTTCTTGAGGTTTGACTCGTGTATGCGAGCAAAGCTGCGAGCGATGATGGCGGCAGCGCCAAGCAGTCTTGGGGACAGGGCTGCATGCTCGCGGCTGCTACCCTCACCGTAGTTATTGTCGCCGACCACGACCCATCGTGCCCCGCTTGAGCGATAGTCCGTAGCAATCCTTGAGAAGGCGTGCCCCGTCTCGCCTGTCAGAACATTCTTGCCCTTCCCCGCTTCGCCCGTATGGGCGTTAATCGCGCCCATGAACATGTTCTCACTGAACTTGCTCAGATGGCCGCGAAGGCGCAGCCACGGGCCTGCCGGAGATATGTGGTCGGTTGTGCATTTGCCCTGGGCCTTGAGCAGAACCGGCGCGTCCAGGTAGTCCTCGCCGTCCCAGGCTTCCCAAGGCTCCAACGCCTCGAGCCGCTCGCTGTTGGGATCAATGGCGATCTCGATGCCTGAGCCGTCCTCGGGCGGGGCGGCATAGGCCGAGCCGCCTGCCTCGAAGCCATTGGCTGGTACATCTGGGGCCTTAGCAGGTGCTTCGAGCACAAAACTAGAGCCATCCTGGGCAGTAATGCTATCTGTTAGTGGGTTGAAAGATAGACGGCCAGCCAGAGACATGGCGACCACGATCTCAGGGCTTGCGATGAAGTTCATCGTCTCGGAGCGCCCGTCGTTGCGTCTTGGGAAGTTTCTGTTATATGAGGTAACGATGGTATTGGGAACACCATCAAGAACCTTCTCTCGCTTCCACTGGCCGATGCAAGGTCCGCAGGCATTGGCCAAGACCACCCCATTGATGGCCTTCAGCGAATCGAGCTGGCCGTCCCGCTCAATGGTGGCTCTGATCCGCTCAGACCCGGGTGTCACCATCAGGGTCCCGGCAGCAGCGATACCGTGTGCGCGGCCCTGCTCTGCAACATCAGCTGCGCGGCTCATGTCCTCGTAGGACGAGTTTGTGCAACTACCGATAAGGGATGTGTCTATCTTGTCCTCGAAACCGTTAGATCCCTCGGCGACCTCAGCGGCCAACGCCGAAATAGGACGCGCCCGATCAGGAGAATGGGGCCCTACAACATGGGGCTCCAGCTTCGACAGATCAATCTCTACGACGGTGTCGAAATACTTCTCAGGATTCGTCTCGGCATCTTCGTCAGGTGTGAGCAGAGCCTGGTTGTCGTTGGCCAAATCTGCGATCTCTCCGCGACGTGTGGCCCGTAAATACGCCTCCATACGCTCGTCGTACGGGAACATCGAGGTTGTCGCGCCAAGCTCTGCGCCCATGTTGGTAATGGTCGCCTTGCCTGTGCAACTGATGGAGCGCGTCCCGGGACCGAAGTACTCGATGATCGAGTTGGTACCGCCCGCCACAGTGAGCTTTCCCGCCAGGTAGAGGATCACGTCCTTCGGCGCGGTCCACCCGTTAAGTTCACCTGTCAGGCGGACCCCTATATGCCTTGGGAAAAGCAATTCCCAGTTGAGTCCAGCCATTACTTCGACAGCATCGGCTCCACCGACGCCCACAGCGCAGGCGCCAAGGCCGCCGGCGTTCGGCGTATGAGAGTCAGTGCCAATGATCAGGGCTCCAGGAAAGGCGTAGTTTTCAATAATTACCTGGTGAATAATGCCGGCGCCAGGGCCCCAGAACCCTGCCCCAAACTTCGCGGAGGCCGAGCGCAGATAGGAGTAGACCTCGTCGTTCTCAGCGACCGAATCCAACAGGTCAGGTGCGCCATCGACCCGCGCCTGAATCAGATGGTCGCAATGAACGGTGGTGGGGACGGCGGTGCTGGCACGACGCGTCTGGGAGAAGTTGAGCATGACGGTCTGGCCAAGAACATCCTGAAGGGCGACCCTGTCTGGCCTCAGCGCGAGCTGGCTCTGCCCAGGAACGAACTCCTGGGACTCAGGATCTGCGAGGTGTCCCAGGAGGACCTTGTCAGCCAGTGTCAGGGCCCTGCTCAGCCTGCGCCGGACGACCATCTGGTTCTTCGCAAGTGTGGCGTAGACGTCAGCCACCATCTCGGGAGTGGACTCAACCGCGACCATTGCCGTGTCCTCCGGGCATCATAGCCCCATACACATAGCGCGGCCCGTTCAAGCTATCGCTTGCGGGTCACGCTAATCTAAAATAGGCTTCCTGGGGAGGAGCCGCGACAACTACTGAGACACCCCGAAGTACGAGTAGTTCAGCTTGATGTAGCCGTCCCACTCTTCAGGGGTGTCGTCCTCCGCAAATATGGCCACTACCGGGCAGACCGGCTCGCAGGCCGCACAGTCGATGCACTCGTCCGGGTGGATGAAGTACATGTTGTCGGAATCTTCAGTGTAGATACAGTCTACGGGACAGACATCCACGCAAGCCGCGTCCTTCACGTCGACGCACGGCTCAGCGATAATATAGGTCATTTCGCTCCTAACCTCCTGACGCTTTTCGTTACCGATAGTATAGCTTGGACGCGCCGGTCGATTCAAGATATCCAGACGGACGATTCTCCCCCTGGAGGGTGAACCTTGACTTTCGCCACATCAGTTAGTTAACTGGCGCGGCTGAACTATGACGCCGACTGAGGAGTGCAGATGGGCAAGCTAGATGGGAAGGTTACGATAGTAACCGGAGGCGGAACTGGCATAGGAAAAGGGATCGCGCGGGCCTTCGCCGCAGAAGGGGCGCAAGTCGTCATCACTTCCCGCTCCGAGCAAACTCTGAACGAGGTGGCGGGGGAGCTAGGAGACCAGGTACTCGCTTTGCCGACAGACTTGAAGGTGGAGGCCCAGATCACTGCCCTGTTCGAGCGAACCATTGCGGAGATGGGGCACCTGGACATCCTGGTCAATAACGCAGGTGTATTCGAGGGAGGGCCGATCGAGGAACTGTCTTTGGAGACCTGGCAGCACGTCATGGACGTGAACCTGACCGGCGTATTCCTCTGTACCCGCGAAGCGATGAAGATCATGAAGCCAGCGGGCGGCGGTAGGATCATCAACATCGGCAGCATCTCGGCCCAGATGCCGCGGATGAACTCCGCCCCCTACTCGACAACCAAACACGCTCTCGTGGGCCTCACCAAGTCGACCGCTCTTGAGGGTCGCGATTTCGGTGTGGTCGCCAGCATCCTGCACCCGGGCAACGTGCTAACCGAACTGAGAGACAACAGCACACTGGCACAAAACCAGGAGCCGATGATGAGCACGGATGACATCGCAATGGCGGCGCTCACGATGGCCGCCCTCCCGCTAAACGTGAACATGCTGGAGTCGATTGTGCTGCCCGTCGAGCAGAAGTACATTGGCCGGGGGTAGTAGGGCGCGATGAAGAAGGTGCTGGTCACCGGAATGAGCGGATTGATCGGAGGGTTGCTGCGCCGCCATCTGGAGGACGACGGCGGATACGAACTCACCGCCCTCAACAGAAGCCCATTGGATGGAGTACGATGTGTTCAGGCCGACATCGCCGACTTTGATGCGATCAAGTCAGCTTTCGTGGGGCAAGACACGGTTGTCCACCTGGCGGCACACCTGAAGGACGAGCCCTTCGAGACCCTGCAAGCGGCCAATCTCACGGGCGTGTACAACGTCTACGAGGCTGCACGCTCTGCCGGCGTAAGACGCGTGGTATTCGCCAGTTCGGGATCCACAATCAAAGGGTGGGAGGACGTCCTTCCCTATCGCGCGATGGCCGAGGGGCGTTACGAGGATGTCCCGAAGAGCTGGCCGATGATCACCCACGAGATGGTGCGGCCCCGCGGCGCCTACGGAGCGTCGAAGGTGTGGGGCGAGGCGGTCGGGAGGCACTTTTCAGACGCCTATGGAATGTCGGTACTCTGCGTACGCATCGGATCGGTGCTCGACCACAACGACCCGTCGCGGATAGTACCGAGTATGGCGTGGCTGAGCCACCGCGATGTCGTAGATATCCTGGTGCGCTGCATAGATGCGCCGGAGGACCTGCGATACGACATCTTCCTCGCCACGTCCAGGAACCGCTACGGTTACCGGGACCTGGAGCATGCGCGAGATGTGCTCGGATACGTCCCGCAGGACACCGACGATTCGGCGTTCGAGGCCTGAGAATCAGGTCGAATTCCCGAATCAGTCAGCACGAGGGTCGGTGCGAGATCTACTGACCCGGAAGGCTCGCGATTATCTTGCTCGCTTCATCCTCGTTGAACGCCCTGAGAGTCGTGGTGCGTACGTTGCCCATGCTCCCTACTGCCAGAGCCGGCCACCCCGGCCTAATGGTAAAAGATTCCGCCCGTCTACGCACAGTATTTCGACGGTCTGCCGATTACCACTCTCTGGGAATGAGGAACAACCAATCGCCACCGACCGGGTCGGTCAATTGCCCGGCGGATTGGTGTGCCACTATAATCTACCCCGGCCCATGACCCACCGGGGAAGGACATTTTGGATGACGGGTAGTCAGGCGATAGCAATAGACGGACCGGTCGCATCCGGCAAGACCGCCGTTGGCGGGCTGGTGGCGAAGCTGTTGGGATGCGGATTTCTCGACACAGGACTCATGTACAGAGCCGTGACACAGGTAGCCCTGGAACGCACAATAGACCTACAGGATGCTCCAGCGCTAACCAATCTGGCCGAAAGCCTCTCGGTGGGAGTGTCGAAGGCAAGGGGCGCCGACGGCCTGGTGGTCGAAGGGAGAGAGGTCGCCGAGAGCCTGAGAGACGGCTCGGTCGAACGTGGCGTGTCTCTGGTAGCGAGCGTGCCTGGGGTCAGGAGGGCGCTGGTGCAGCGACAACGTGACATCGCCGCCGCCGGCCAAATCGTCATGATGGGGCGCGACATCGGTACCGTCGTGCTGACCGATGCAGCAGCCAAGGTCTACCTTACGGCATCAGTAACCGAGCGGGCGCGACGACGCCACCTGGAATTTGCCGAACGCGGCAACGGGATCGGATACGAGCAGGTCCTGCAGGAGCTCCAGAGACGTGACGCCATCGACTCGGAACGCGACGACTCCCCCCTCAGACCCGCCGACGACGCCGTGGTTATTGAGACCGACGGACGACCCATCGAGGACCTGGCCAAGGAAATCGTCGCTCTGGTTCGCGAGCGCTGATGGACAATCTCTACAATGCGTCGAACTTCGTCCAGAGGATAACGCTGGGTATCTTCGCGGACTACAGTGTCACCGGCCAGGACAGCGTCCCCATGGATGAGCCGCTGATCATCGTGGCAAACCATCAGAGCAATCTTGACCCTGCATTTCTGTCGCCGAGCATCCCACGGCGTATAAGATTCTTGGCCAAGGATTCGATCTTTCGCGTGCCAATTGCCAACTGGTTCCTGCGGACCTATGGCGCCTTCCCCCTCAAACGCGACGCTGTCGACGTGACAGCCCACCGCTGGTCGGTCGTCCACCTCAAGAGCGGCGGAGCGCTGGCGCTGTTTCCAGAGGGCACCAGAAACCCCAAGGGGATGGGTCGTGCCCACGCTGGTGTAGCCCGTCTCGCCCTCTCCACAAAGGTTCGGCTACTGCCCGTGGGGATCACCGGAACCGAGCGGCTGGGGAGTGTGTTGCGGGTCTTCAACCCCACTGGTCGCATCCGAATGAACATCGGCGAGCCCTTTGAGTTGCCCCCCGTCGAAGGTAAGCCTGGCAAGGCCGAGATGGAGGCGATCACTACGATGATAATGCGCCGGATCGCGGCGCAGCTTCCTTCGGAGTATCGTGGTGTATACAGCCTCGACGAGCCCACCGGGGACGCAAACTGACCCACAAATTGGATTTACGCAACTAAGCGCACCCTGTGTTTCATGGACATTGGCATGCCACTGTCCTAACGTAGTTACCAAGGTGTTGCACACACCACACCTGTATCGTATGGACATATCGACTGCCCTCAGGGGCAAGAAGGTTCAAGTCCGAGGCTACCGGGTATCTACCGCGTGAACGAATTCGCAGCTACACCCAGATACTCGAAGGGTAAGAACAATGTGCGGGATCATCGGCTATACGGGATATCGCGCCGCCGCCCCCATCCTGCTTGAGGGGCTCTCAAAGCTTGAGTACCGTGGCTATGACAGCGCCGGTATCGCCGTCATGTCGCCCTATGGCGAGACCTCCGTGGGCAAGTCCCGGGGCAAGCTTTCGGCGCTCGTTGAAGCGTTGGGAAACACGCTCCCAGAGGGCACCAACGGCATCGGACACACCCGCTGGGCAACCCACGGCGGACCCACAGACGAGAACGCCCACCCCCATACCGACTGCCGGGGCGAGGTCGCAGTCGTCCACAACGGCATCGTCGAGAATTTCGTCGAGCTGCGACGCGAGCTTGAGGAACAGGGCCACGTCTTCGCATCAGAAACGGACAGCGAGTGCATCCCTCACCTGATCGAATCGTACATGCAGGAGGAGAAACCGCTGGAGGAGGCCGCAAGGCTAACGGCGGGACGCATCCAGGGTGCCCACGCCGTGGTCGCAGCGTCGCGGCGTGACCCCGGAAAGCTGGTTGGCTTCCGGCTGGGCAATGCCGGCGGCATAGTAATCGGCTACGGCGAAGACGAGATGTACGTGGCGAGCGACCTTCCAGCGCTGATCTCCCACACGCGGCGTGTGGCATACCTTGCCGGGGGCGAAGTAGCCACGACTACCCCCGAGGGCGCAACCTTCATGACGGTCGACGGCGTGGAGGTCGTCAAACGTCCCACGACGGTGTCCTATGACGCAACGACGGCGGCGAAGGGCGAGTATAAACACTTCATGCTCAAGGAGATTCACGAGCAGCCCGAGTCGGTGGTCAACACCATGCGCGGACGCGTCTCCTTCGGCCGACACACCGTCAACCTGGAAGAGTTCCCGCTGTCGGACGCAGAGATAGCGGATATCGACCGGGTAGTACTCCTGGGCATGGGAACGAGCATGCACGCCGCAATGGTTGGGCGTCACTGGATCGAGACCCTGGCCAGAATACCTGCGGAGTCCGATAACTCCTCGGAGTTCCGCTATCGCAAGCCAATACTGAACGAACGGACGCTTGTGATCTCCGTTTGCCAGTCGGGCGAGACCGCTGACACCCTCGCAGCGATGGGGGAAGCAGCGGAGTCCGGTGCACGGCAGGTCACGCTGTGCAACTACGAAGGGACGCAGGCGACCCGCATCGCCGACGGCACCGTCTACATCCGCGCCGGGCTAGAGATCGCGGTGGCGGCGAGCAAGACATTCGAGTGCTCACTGGTGTCGCTCTACATGCTCGCCATGCACCTGGGCATCAAGCGAGGCGTGCTTGGCGGAGAGCGGTTGAAGGAGATGGTAGAAGAGCTGGCCCACCTGCCCAAGATGCTCGGCGGCCTCATTTTGGATGAGACGCAGTACGTCGACCTGGCAAAGCGCTACGCCAAATACTCCGACTTCCTGTTCCTGGGACGCGGGCTCAACTTCCCCCTGGCCATGGAGGGGGCGATCAAGCTCAAGGAGATTTCCTACATCCACGCTGAGGGCTACCCGGCCGGAGAGATGAAGCATGGGCCCATCTCCCTCATCGATGAGAATATGCCCGTGGTAGCTCTGATGCCCAGAGACGACCTGTATGAGAAGATGCTGAGCAACGTCAGCGAGGCAAAGGCTAGGGGCGGCAAGATCATAGCCGTCGCAACCGAGGGCGACGATCACATCGCGACGATTGCGGACGATGTCATTTACGTCCCGGCATCGTCCCCCCTGATATCGCCGATGCTGCTGGCGGTGCCGATGCAACTTCTGGCATACCACATCGCCGTACAGAGGGACACAGACGTGGATCAACCCCGCAACTTGGCCAAGTCAGTAACCGTCGAATAGGAAGGCCATCTCGAATCCACTTCGAGATGGCCGTGTCGAGCAGACGGCGCTGCTGCCAGCCTGCGCCACGCCAGCACCAGCTAGGCCCAACCGTAGAACCCTCAGCGTCCTTGGTAGTTCCATCAGCAGAAGCGCAGTAAGAAGTTGACAGGACCAGGTAATGCCGGGCATCCTAACGCCCCAGCCGACCGAGAAGGGGCACATTGTGTCACGCATACCCAGCCCCAGGGGATCAAATCGGACGGAATTGAGTGCAGAAGAGCGAACCCAAGTGGTGAGCGCGCACCTATCCCTCAAACACCTTCCATTCCTCTAGTCGTTCCAATGAATCAAGAAGTGCTAGCCGATATGTCTCTTGAGCATGCGCCAAAAGTGAGGATTACACATGACACAGTCCCAAATAACAAGTAACGAGTTGGAGGCGGCCATACGCCAAATCGGTGTGGGAACGACCGAGTCCAGGTTGGACACCCTGGTGCCTGACGCTGATGGAGTCTTTTCGCTGCCTGCGTAGGCCCGCCCGAACGAGCTAATTTTGCCCTTGCTTCACCCCTCAATCAAGCTTACATTTAGCGCACATTCGTGCTAATATTATCGTGCAGGGAGGGATCTCGATGATCCGTCCCTCTTTTGTTTCCGAAGTGTTCCGTTGATGTGCCATTGTTGGCACATACTGGCCCAGAATGTTCCACCGACCCACCATGGCCCAGCTACAAATGGAACAGAATGGAACACGGTGGAACAGTCGAACAGAACGAGCCTCCCCGGCCAAGGTTCTAGGAACGACGGATCACTCATTGCGGGTCCGTTGGACCGAAACCACCCCGACTTGCCGCACACGCTACACTGTTCACGATGAACACAAACATCGAACGTAAAGCAGACATGCATGGCTGAACAAGATCTGGGCGGTCTGCCGCTCCACGAAGCTGCGAGAGCGGCGGGCGTCCAGTTTCACGATGACGCGGTCCCGCGCAGCGGCTTCGTCAAGGCCAATGGGCTGCGGTTTCACTACCTGGAGTGGGGCAAGCCAACAGACCGCCCCCTCGTGATGCTGCACGGAATGGGTCAGACGGCACACTCCTGGGACTTCGCCGCGCTGGCGCTGTGCGATCGCTATCGCATCGTGGCTCTGGACCAGCGAGGCCACGGCGACAGCGACTGGGCTCCAAACGCCGAGTACACCCTTTCAGCGCACCAGGGCGATATCGCCCTGGTGCTGTCCGCACTTGGACTCGACAACATCGTGCTCATGGGCCTGTCTATGGGGGGCCGAAACGCCTTCACATACGCCTCCGACCATCCCGCTCAGGTTGCAGCCCTGATAGTGGTCGACTCGGCCCCAGATCTGCAAAAGAGTGGGGCTGACACGATTCGCCGGTTCGTGGAAGACATGGACGTCCTCGACACCTTCGAGGAGTTCGTGGTCAAGACCAAACAGTACAACCCGCGCCGCTCTGACCGGCAGATCCGTGGCAGCCTGGCCAACAACCTCAAACAGTTGCCGGACGGCCGATGGACCTGGAAGTACGACCGGGTGTTCAGATCGTCGGACACCAAACCATGGACCAGCCCTGACATCGTCGCCCAAATGTGGCAGAAGGTTGAAGGAGTGCAGTGCCCAGCCCTGGTCGTGCGTGGCGCTGGAAGTACCGTGCTGTCGCAGAAAACCGCCGAAGAGATGGCTGAACGCCTGCCGAACGGCCGCCTCGCCGTCGTCCCGGACTCCGGTCACCTGGTACCCGGAGACAACCCCACCGGCTTCCACCAAGTCGTCGAGACATTCCTGGCGGACATTCCCCTATAAGGGGAGTGCAAAGGGGCCAAGTTCCTTTGCTGTCTTGCTCTTACAACGAAGAGGCAAACTCCACCCCCACCTAACCCACCCAGCGAGAGAATCGTCCTGACGAAGCCCTTCCCCGTCGACGTAGACCATCCCCTTGAGTGGCCGACCGGTGAAGTCCATGGCCGCAACGAAGGGCTCCTCAAGGGCGTCGTCATAGGCGTCGGGGCAAACCACACCATAAGCCGATCCCCCCCAATACCGCAGCACATCTTGCCTCCACCGTTGACCGCTCGTAGCAGCGCAACATGGAAATTGTCGGTACCGTCAGCCATGTCAGCCCAGCCCTCTCAGATGCGAACCTGGCGAATGCTCATTGTACAGGCTCGATTGGGCATGAAACGCATCGCTTTCGGGTGGTCTAACTAGGACCAATTGCAACCCAACAGTTTGGTCGCCTGGGCTGACCAGGATGCGAGTACAATAACCCCTCGGCCCATGCTGGGCATGGAGGCCTCGAATGTCGGAGTCGGTTGAACTGAAGACGGAGCGTCTGCTGCTGAGGCCATTTCGTCTCACGGACGCCGAGGATGTGTTCGCGTACGACAAGGACTCCGAGTGGTCCCTTTATCTTGGCCGCCGGATGCCGCGCCCATACCTTCGCCGTAATGCAGATGAGTATGTAGCAAAGCGCATCCTGGCCCCGTGGGACTCCAACCCGACCTTTGCGATGGTGCTCGACACCACGGTTATTGGCGGCGTCGGCCTGAAAAAGCGAGAATCGAGCGACGATGCCGAGCTTGGCTACGGGGTGGCCAGAACCCACCGTCGAAAGGTCTGATGACGGAGGCGGCACACGCGGTGGTCGATTGGGGATTCAAAAACCTTGGGCTGGCGAAGATCTTTGCCATGGCCGATTTGCCAAGCCAGGGATCCTGGCGTGTGATAGAAAAGCTAGGGATGACCCGTGAAGGGGTCCTGCGACGCGAAAGCATCGTAAAGGGGCAGCCGGTCGACGACCTCTACTACGGTCTACTGCGCGAGGAGTGGGAGGCCGGACGCGCTAGCCGTCCCCTCAGCCAGTCGTGCCGATGCAAAAGTAATTTTGGTAAGTTATGGAGGCAAGAGTTTGATTTTCAGCCTGTATATCTATTCGTTCTTTAGCTTCTAGTGCTTGGTGAAGACCGTCTCCAAACCTTCTTCCTTCT
>CAJWER010000057.1 GCA_913030785.1 uncultured Chloroflexota bacterium
ACAGGCGACCTGACGATCGAGGAGGCCATCAAAAAGCTGGCCGCGACACCCGCCGACCGGATCGGACTCTCCGACCGCGGCCGCATCCGGGAGCACGCGCGGGCCGATCTGGCCGTCTTCGACCCACAGCGATTCGGCGAGCGGGGCACCCTCGGCCACCCGAACCAACTCGCCGAGGGCATGTCCCATGTGGTGGTAAACGGCGTGATGTCACTGATAGACGGCACCCCAACGGGCGACCGCGGCGGCCGCGTCCTGCGACGACAATAGCATGTAGACCTCGCCTCCCCATACCCTTCGCTGCCGCTCAGGGTGAGATGGGAGCGTCGAGGTTTTCCATGGAGAGACACAGAGCGCGTGGCCCCCACCCATATGTGCTTCTTCGGGAACCTCCTCAGCATGACATGGGCTTTGGGGGGTTCAAACTAAGATCCACCAATGAAACCGGTGGTTCGACAGGCTCACCATGAGCGGAAAGCACCCAACCCCGCTCACCTTGAGCTCCGTCGAAAGGTCCTCCCTTTTCAATATTGGGATCCTGGGGGTGTGCAGAGGGGCGCAGCTCTTTGCCGGGTGTGAGGGTTTCCCTCACACTAACAACTATTTTTTCTTTGTTCTTCGGAAAGGAAGGGTCGATGGGCACATAAAGTTCCCCGACCCGCCCACTCTCTTCCAATTACCGCTGGACGCTAGACCCGCAGCCCGTCTCGGAGTAGAATCGGGGCCGTCAGCCGCGAAGGAACAAAGATGACCGCCAGAGACATAGACCCCATCACCTTCGAGGTCGTCCGCAACGGGCTCGACCTGCTGGTGGACGAGATGGCCCTCACGGTGATGCGGACCGCGCACTCCGGCATCGTCAAAGACGCCATGGACTACTCCACAGCTTTCTGCGACCGGCAAGGCCGCGTCGTCGCTCAGGGACTCACGATCCTCATGCACCTGGGCTCGTTCCCCGACGCCGTCGCCTCCGTCCTGAGCAAATACGAGGGCCGGATAACGCCCGGCGACATCTTCATCCTCAACGACCCCTACAGCTCCGGGGGCATCCACCTGCCTGACATCTACGTCATCAAGCCCATATTCATCGACGACGACCTGGAGGGCTTCGCCGGTGTGGTCGCGCACCACACCGACGTCGGCGGCATCGTCCCTGGCTCCAACTCTACCGACTCGACGGAGATATACCAGGAAGGTCTGCGCATCCCGACGCTCAAACTGTACGAGGCCGGGACACCCAACGAAACGTTGTTTGCGGTAATCCAGAAGAACGTGCGGCTCCCTCGTCTGGTGATGGGAGACCTTAGGGCGCAGGTCGCAGCAGCCCACACGGGCGAGCGGCAGTTCCTATCCCTGGCTGGCAAATACGGTGCGGCAGCCCTCCGCCGGTACATGGATGCTCTGCTGGATTACACCGAGGACCTGGCGCGCAAGGAGATCGCCGACCTGCCCGACGGCACTTTCGAGGCCACAGGCCACATCGACGCTGACAACATCGACGCCGGACCGGTTGTGATTCAGGTATCGATGACAATCAGCGGGGAGAAGGTGACAGTCGACCTCACGGGATCGTCTCCCCAGGTCAAGGCCGGCATCAACTCCCCCCTGCCCTTCACGAAAGCTGCTGTCTACGGCGCGATCCGCCTCGTCATGGACCCTGGAATCCCCAACTCCGCCGGTTACACGCGCCTCATAGAGGTGAATGCGCCCGAGGCTAGCGTGGTGCACCCCAGACTGCCCGCGCCGTGCGGGGCCCGCGGCATCACCGGCTTCCGTGTCATGGACACTGTGATGGCGGCGCTGGCCCAGGCGGTCCCGGAACGGACACCGGCGGACGGCGATGGCGGCAACACAATCGTCAGCATCGGCGGCTACGACGACGATCTGAACGCCTTCGCCTTCGTGGACCTGTTCGCAGGCGCACGAGGCGGCCGCCCCACGGGAGACGGACCCGAGGGAGTGGCCCATCCGGCGGCCAACATCTCCAACACGCCGGTCGAGATCGCCGAGGTCGAACTGCCGGTCCGAATCGAGGAATACGGCATCCTGCAGGACACGGGGGGCGCAGGCAAGTACCGAGGCGCATTAGCCCAGGTCAGGCGTGTAAGAAGCCTTGCCGGCGAGGCGACGCTGCAGCTCCGTTCCGACAAGCGCCGCTTTCCACCATATGGCCTCCAGGGCGGCGAGCCGGGACAAGGCTCGTGGAACATCCTCAACCCGGGGGAGTCCGAGACCGTGCTCACCACCCTGGGAACAGCCACGATGAAGCGCGACGACGTGATTCTGCATACTACGGCCAGCGGCGGCGGCTGGGGCGATCCTCTGGACCGCAACCCAGCGCTAGTGTTGTCGGATGTCCGCGAGGAAAAGGTCAGCCCGGCCCACGCCCGAGAAGCATACGGGGTCGTGCTCGACGACGAGGCCACGAGAATCGACACGCCCGCTACTGAGCAACTGCGGCTGTCGATGCGGTCCAAGAGAGGTGATGGAACCCGGTAATCCAACAGGACATTTCATTCTGAGCCGATGGCGAAGAATCTGGGGTGGCGGGCGGACTCGCAACATCGGCGTGCGAGCACCCAACCCCACCCCAAATACTTCGTCTCAGCACTCCTCAGCATGACAGCTGGGTAAAGAGTAACAGCACAACACATGTCATTCTGAGATTTGGTAAACATCACCATTCGGCTATCCAACATCCCAAGAATCTGCCACGGAACCATGTCTTAAAATGGCGTCATATCTGGAAAACTCACAAGCGAAAGAGGGTGGGTCAAAGACCCGCCCTTCCAAAGAATCTGGCGTGGTGGGGGCAATCGCAACATCGCCGTGCGCGCTCCCAACCCCTCCCCAGATGCTTCGTAGCGGCACTCCTCAGCATGACACGACACGCAGGCCGCCCGTGGGCTGTTCAAGAAGGGGTGTGCAGAGGGGCGCAGCACCGTCGCCAGTCCTGAGCCTGCCGAAGAGCCGGGTGTGTGAGGGTGTCCCTCACATATATATATTTTTCTTTTTTCTTCCGAGAAGAAACGCAACCTGCCTAATCAAATATCGATCTTTCCGCAGCTCCCTTACACAACGACAGTTCCTAAAAGGAGATCACAATGGCTAACGAGACCACCGACCGGCTCCGAGACCGATGGCTCAGCGCCGAGCCCAGCTATATTGCCGACCTCAGCGGCGCGGGCCCTGAGGGCGCCATCCTGGAAGAGCCGGCCCGGGGCAGATGGCGCGCGCTCGAATACGAGGCCGACGGTCTATCCGGCGTAATGCTGATTGCAGGACCGGAAACCGGTGCACCGGAGGTCGAGCTAGGCCTCGATGCGGATGGTTGGCACGCCGTCTCGATCGGCGTCTTCGATGACAGCAGAACTCCCCTCAGGTTCCTGGCAAGGTTGAGCGGCGACGAGACATTCGACGTGCTCGCGCTTGCAGACGTGGAGGGTCGCGACAACAGACTCATGGAGCTGTATTGGAAGACGGCGGACCTCACCGGACAGCAACTCGTGCTGTCCCAGGAGGCATGGCAGGTCGCGCCCGGGGACGGCCCCGGCGCCATCGCCGCCTCCGAGGCGCGTATCGCTTACATAAAACTGGTGCCGCTATCCGCGACTGAGGTCGCCGAACTGAAGGCGGACCGCGAACGCGAGGACACGCGCCTGGTCTTCGCTCATAACGACGCCCACACCGTCCACTTTGCCAGCCGTCCAACTACTGCGGAGGAGATACGGCGGCACGTTGAGCCATATCGCGACTCTGACATTTCACGACTGTACTGGGAGGCCGGCATCGGTGATCTGGTCTTCTACAACAGTGACATAGGCACGATGCCTACGGCTGACGGCCTCGACGACTTCTACCGTCAAGGAGACCGTATCCTGGCCGAGAGCTGGCGGGCGTTCCGCGACAAGGGCATCGACCCTTTCGAGATCGCCCTAGACCACACCCATGAAATTGGACTGGAATTTCACGCCAGCTACCGCCCGGCCGGATTTCGGTTCCCCGCGCCCCATGAGCAGTTCAACCGCGGGGCGACCTTCTACCTGGACCACCCGGAGCTGCGCGGCAGGGACAGGGACTGCAACGCAACACCTCGGATCGCGTACAGCTACCCCGAGACCCGCCGCTTCGTCGTCTCTCTGCTCAAAGAGATGGCAGGTTATGCCGTCGATGGCATAAGCGTTCTATACAACCGCCGCCCCCCGCTGGTAGAGTATGAGCCCCCGCTGGTGGAGGGCTTTACAAGGGACCACGGACAGGATCCTCGCAAGCTCGACGGCAACGATCCGCGGTGGCTTTCATACCGGTGCGGCGCACTGACGCAATTCCATCGCGAGTTGCGCGCCGCCGTCGACGAGGCCGCCAAGGAGCGTGGACTGGACCACCGCCTCGAGATAACTGCGGTGGTTATGTCTTCCGAGGAGGAGAACCTGGTCAACGGGATGGACCTGCGAGCCTGGATCTCAGAGGGCCTGGTGGACACGATCGTGCCATACGCCTCCGTGCTCAAGCTCGACAGTGTGTCCGACTCGTGGACAAACATCTCAGACCTCGATTTCTTCGTCGAAATCACCCGCGGAACAGCATGCAAGCTAGCCCCCAACATGATGCCACGCGAGATCAGCGCTGAGGACTACCGCACAAGGGCGTCGGCCATATACGGCGCAGGCGCCGAAAACATATTCCTGTGGGACACCGACGCACAGCAGCCTCGGCTGGCAACCCCAGGCCCCTGGGACGTGGCAAAGCGCCTGGGCCACCGTAACGAGATTGAGTCTTGGATCAAGGCCGGTCAGCCTAACCTGGCAGCGCCCACACGTTCAGTGACCAAGCTAGGAGACTGGGACCTAGGATACTCGACGCCGGGATAAGAAAGAAGGGTTCGTGGTTGGGGAACTAGAAACTTGGGCCTGTCGCCCAGAGGCTACGGGCCTGAAGCCAGAACTCTACGAGCAGTCAATGGTGGAATTCGATCTTCATCGCGAATTTGACCTGATAATTTTGCCTTCAGGGGGACTCGGTCTTTTCACCTCCGATCGGGACATTAACGCAACGTTCCAGCGAGTCATGGCACATTTGAAACCGGGCGGATCGGTTATCTATGGGTTTTCGCCCGTGCCAGACGGCCAAAACATTGAAAACTATCAGGAGAACAACTCATGGTCAGGCAGTTGAGTACGTGGGCCTGATGATGAGGTCATCGCGTGGAGAATTCAGAGCCAATATGATCCATCCACTCACATATGGGAAGGTTTGTGGGTTTTCGAGAAGTTCATTGGGGGGCAGATGGTAAGGACCGAGGCGAACGAGAGAGAAGGTCGTTTAAGTAGCTGGGGCTAGTGTTTGGACTCCCCAGCAGCCGCCCTCTGCCCTGGGGAGGTGGTACGGTGTCTGAATTGGGCGACCGTTGATCTTAGTCTCAAGGAGGATAGAACTTCGTCATGAATGATGTATTCGCAGTTGCCGCGGTGCTGGTCTCCCATGCTGTGGAGCACTACGGGGAAGACGTGGACCTCATCGGCTACGACGGCCCCGGCCATGGAAACTTCAGTTTGTACAACGAGTTCGCGACCCGATACCGGGAGCTCGAATTCCCTGACCTCATGGAGTCTTGCTCGGGTCCGCTGGGCGAGTTGTCTGACCAGACCAGACTCCTTGATGAACGTCTACGGCTCTGGCAGCGACAAAACTCCGTGGATTTGTGCGAGATCCGGAGTCTGGAGGAGCTTCAGGAATCTCTGTAGCGCCTACGGTTTTGCGCAGGAACCAACCGTTCTGACAGAGTAGGATTCTAGTACAAAGCCCTCAATCCGGGGAGGGCAGGATCATAGGGACAGCCGGTGACACGTTGATGTAGGGGCGCACGGCGTGCGCCCGAGTATAGAAGAAAGGCAAGGAGAACGTATGAGGTTACTGCTGACTGGCATAGAGTACGCGGGCAAACGCACGCTGGGTATCGAAATATCCAGGTGGTGGGCCGGACAGACCGGCGAGGAGTTTCTCGAACCCCCGCACCTGTCGTTCCATGACCACTTCACGCTCCCCCACGTCGTCCACGCGATGGGCCACGAGGACCACAAAGCGCAGACCGAAAAGGACCTGCTCAACGCAAACCCCGGCCTGCAGCAGCTCATGCAGTTGTACAACTTCAGCAACAAGTTCGGCAGGGGCTACACCGACATGGCCGACCTGTTTCTGATCGACTGGTACTACTCCGACGCGATCTACGCCCCGCTCTATTATGGCTATGGCGGACCCGGGCAGTACGCCGAACGCAGGCTGATAGCCAGGAGCTTCGACGCGGAAGCACTATCGCTGATGCCGGACATGGTGTTGGTGCTGATGAAAGCTTCTCCGGACACGATCCGGGAGCGCGTCATCAAGGGCGAGAGCCCCTTTCCTGGCCGTCACGCGGATACCTTCTTCGACCCCAAGGACACCGAAACCGTGCTGGAGGCCTTTGAAGAGCAGTTTCAGCAGTCGTTGTTTCGAAACAAATTTGTACTGGACACGACCAACGCCTCCATCGAGGAGTCCCTGGAAGAGTTCAAACAGCAGATCCAGGTGCACATCACACCGACAGACAGGCTTCGCGTCCTAACCCACCGGGCCCTGTCAGAAGGTTAGCGGGAGAGATAGGGGTGTGGGTACGGGGTTTGGGGTTGCCGGAGAGACGATAGCTTAGTGAGACGTGTAGTGGGACAATTTCCCTTTGACATGGTGTCCATGTCTTAGCAGGGCGTATCGCGAGATAGCTCCCTCCTACCGGGAGTCGATGGCTTGCTGAGGCGTGTAACGGGACAACTTCCTTTGCCGTGAAGTCCATCGCTGCGGGGTGTGCAGAGGGGCTCGGCCCCTCTGCCGGGTGTGTGAGGGTGTCCCTCACACATATATATATTTTTCTTTTTTCTTAAGAAAGATGAGCAGGTGGCATGTGGCCCATCCTCCACTGCCCCTGAGGAGACATTATTGAAAAAGACCGAGCTACTGGACAGCATCCGATCCCGTCGACGGGAGTGGGACGAGGCCCTCGCCGAGGTCGCCAAGGAGCGCATGCTCGTACCAGGGGCATCGGGCGAGTGGTCCATAAAGGACATCATCGCCCACGTAACGTGGTGGGAGAGCCAGACCGCTGGCATGCTCCAGACCAAAACCCTGTCCAACGTCAAGTTATGGCAAATGCCCCAGGACGTGCGGAACGACGCTGTCTACATGGAAAATCGCGACCGACCCCTCGACGAGATTCGCCAGGAGTCCGGAGCCGCGTTCCTCTGGCTGATCGCCTCGATCGAGTCCCTTCAAGAAGACGACCTCACCGACCCGTCTCGGTATCGACAAATGCCCGCCGAGTGGACTCCATGGCGTGTCGTTGTCGCCAACTCCTACGCCCACTACTACCAGCACCTCCCGGGCATACGGGCATGGGCGGCCAGGGGCTAAAGGATATGACGTACAGGGTACGGGCTCACAAATCAAAAACAGCCACTCAGCCCTTCAGAGCCCATCAACCCGTTTCCCGAGGGTGTGCAGAGAGGCGGCAGCCCCTCTGAGCCCAACACCCATTTTTGGTGGGGTGTGCAGAGGGCGGTAGCCCCTTGCCGGAAGCCTGAGGGTGTCTCTCAGAGAAAACTCTACTCTTTCTTTTCTTCTTTTTCGGGGGCATGAGAAGGAGAGTGACAGTCAGAGGAGACTTCAACATACAACTAGACCACAGTATCGCCTAGCCCTGAAACAACAAGGAGATCACCCATGCCCGACAAGCCAAACGTCCTGCTAATCTGCGCCGACCACTGGGGCGGCATGCTGACCCGGCCCGGCGGGCACCCGGTCGTGATGACGCCCACGCTATCGCAGTTGGCGAGACTCGGTACCTGGTACGCCAATACGTACTCTCCCGCTCCCTCATGCATCCCCGCCCGCCGTTCGCTAATGACCGGCCTATCGGTGCGTACCCACGGCGATCGTATCTTCAAGGAGCGTGAGGAGCTGCCGGACGTCCCGACGCTGGCCCAAACGTTTCGGAACGCCGGATACCAGGCCTCCGCTGTCGGCAAGCTCCACGTATACCCACAGCGCGACCGCATCGGGTTCGACGAGGTGATACTGAACGAGGAGGGCCGCCACCACCTGGAAGGCAACGCGGACGACTGGGAGATGTACCTTACGGACGAGGGCTACGCCGGCAAGGAGTACGCGGCCGGCCACAGCAGCGGTGACTACAACGTCACCCCATGGCACCTGCCCGACGAGGCGCACCCGACCAACTGGACCACGCGGGAGATGTGCCGCACGATCAGACGACGCGACCCGCGCAAGCCCGCTTTCTGGTACATGTCCCACATCGCACCACACCCGCCGATGTGGCCTTTGCAGTCGTATCTGGACCTGTACCGCGACATCGAGATCGACCCTCCGGTTATGGGCGAGTGGACGAAAGACCCGGACACGGTCCCGTGGATGTTGAAGGCATACAACGACGGCGGAGGAGCCATGAAAGGCGCGCCCGCCCATGAGATAAAGGAGGCCCGCCGCGCCTTCTACGCCCTGATCACACATATTGACCATCAGCTAAGGGTCGTCATCGGTGCGCTGAGGGAAGAGGGGATCCTAGACAACACGATCATAGCGCTAACCGCCGACCACGGGGACATGCTCGGCGACCACGGCCGCTGGGCCAAGACCCTCATGTTCGACATGTCGGCAAAGGTGCCTCTGGTCATCGTGCCGCCGAAGGGCGACGCGAGGATCCCCCCCGGTCAGGACGACAGCCGTCTCGTCGAGACCATGGACATCATGCCCACGCTGCTGGAGCTGGCCGGGGTTCCAGTTCCCGATACCGTCGAGGGGACTTCATTGTTAACCGACGAGAGCAGGGATCACATCTATGGGGAGCACTGGGAGGGCGATTTCGCCAACCGCATGGTCCGGGACTCGCGCTACAAGCTGATCTACTACCCCGTCGGCAACAGCTTCCAGCTATTCGACATGCAGGAGGACCGTCGGGAGGAGCACGACCTCAGCGAGTCGGCAGACCACGCCACAATCCGTAGCCGCCTGACCGACCTGCTCATCGATCACTTGTACGGCGTAGACCTGGAGTGGCTGCAGGACGGCAAACTCGTCGGGGTGCCCCTAAAGCCGCTGCCCCAATACCAGGACCGAGGACTGGGAGCCCAGCGCGGCATCCGGTACATGTAGAGGTGGCGAGACACCCAGCCATATCACTCTGAGCAACATCAGCGAATCTGGGACGAAGGGGCCACTCTCCGGCGTTGCCAGCAATGACGGTAAGCGAACTTACGGCAAATAGCCTTTGTTGTGGCACCAGGTCTGCGACCAACGCACCTCCCCAGGCCCTGCCAACGCCATCGATAGCCCCATTGCCAACACTATCCCCACCAAATGCCAGGGCTGGGCGAACTCAGATGTCACCAGGTACGCTGCAACAAGTACAAAATGGCCGGCACGAGGCGAGCGACGACGCTACGCCGTCAGCGTACCTTGCTCGTCCATGATGACCATGATGTTGCCTTCGGGGTCGCGGAAGAAGGCCATCGACAGCTAGTAGTCGCCCGTCGCGTGGATGACCTTCGGCTCGCCCTCGAAGACCACGCCCCGCGACACCAGTTCGTCGTAGCTGATATGTATGTCCGGCACGTTGAAGTACAGGATGGAGTTGCGTATCTTGCTCTCCTGTTCGACCCCGGTGATCATCAGCCGGGTATTTCCAATGTCAAAAAAGGCCAGTCCCGGCGGAAACCGACCAATGAGTCTCAGGCCCAACTTCTCCCCATAGAACTCCACCGCAGCATCGAGGTCTTGCACACTCAGCCCAACCTGCCCCAGCGTGCCTACCCCACCACTAAATTGTGTCATGGCAACATCCCCTCCGACTTCGTCCACCCTGACGGTGGCACTAATCACCATTGCCAGTCAACTAATTCGCTTTGACCCCCGCGCAGGCCACGCCTATAATCGCGTCCACCGGATCCACCCGGCCCCATGGAGGCAGCAATGCTGAAAACCGCATTCATCGGAGCAGGCAGGCGCGCGCAGGCCGCCCACTACCCGGCCGTGAGCCGTCAGGATGACCTGGCAATCGAGGCAGTCGTGGAGCTTGACGAGGCCCGAATGGGTGAGGTCACAGACCAGTACAGCATTTCTCGCGGCTTCGGGGACTACCACGAGATGCTGGAGGTGGTGGACCCCGACGCCGTGTACGTCATCATGGGCGAGGAGCTGATGGCCTCCATCGCCATCGACATCATGAACGCCGGCAAGCACGTCTTCATCGAAAAGCCCGCAGGTGCAACCCCTGAAGAGAGCCAGCAACTGCTCGACGCCGCCGAGGCAAATGGCGTCCACTGCATGGTGGGCTACCAGAGGCGCTTCTCGGCCACGACCACAGAGTCGATGCGGCTAGTTGCAGAGCGTGGGGATCCCTCCCTGATCATCGGCGAGTTCCACAAACACATGCTGAACGATCCCAAGCCACCACGGACGACGATGTGGAACGACATCTCCCACGCCGTGGACCTGGTTCGCTACATGTCTAGCAGCGAGGCCACTGAGATCACGGCATTCCGTGACAAGCGCAGCTCTACCTGGACCAACGACTACAACGCCTTGATCCGTTTCGCCAACGGCGCAGCAGGCATCATCACAGCGATGCGCTCTTCGGGCGGACGGACGCTGCGGGGTCAGCTGCACGGACTCGGGGTCGGGTGCCACTTCGACATCCCCGAGCGGCTCGAGGTCTACGAGGACGGCGATGGTCCGCGCATGCTCACCGGAGCGGAGATTGAGGGAGCAGAGCAGGGCGACAGGCTGGCCTACGATGGGACCGTCGCCATGCACCGGCACTTCGCCGAATGCGTTCGCACGGGGGCCACGCCGCTGACGGACATCCGCGACGTAATCCACACGTCGCACCTGGTCGCGCGCCTCGAGGGCAACGAGCGGTAGACTACCCCCGCGCCTCCAGCAAATCCTGGCTCAGCATCGATGGGCACCAGTGCCGCTCGATGTACTCGACGACAAGCTCGGTGCCCCGGTCGTGGCTAACGTAGGGCGCTTTTTCGGGGTTGTACATCGTGTCAGTCAGGTCACGCACCAGCACACACCTGATCCCCCAGGCGGTCATCTGCTTGATGGCAAATGACCTGTTAAGCACACACATATTCGTGTGCACCCCCATAACAAGCAGGTTGGCGATACCTGAACCTCGCAGGAAGCTGTAGATCTCGTCGCCGTCGTCGGAGATAACGTCCTCGTCGGCGATCTCGATGGCCGCGTGCTGTCGGGTCCAGGCTTGTCGTTGGATCTCGTCGCCAGTGTCACAGCCACCATCGGAGTCGTCGATGGGCACCGGCGGCGGTATCGGAAGGTCCAGGGACTCGGGCGTCTCAACCTTAGGTGAGTCGACGATCCTGCGGCGTTGCGGCGTAAGGGCGTAGAACTGCATCGTACCTGACGGCGCGTGGATGATCTGCACACCTGCCTCACGTGCGGAGGCCACGACCATGTTCATCCGACCAACCATGGCGTCGACCCTCCGCGCAGCACCACTGCACCAATGGTCGTCCCAGACATCGCACAGCAGGAGGGCCGTCTCGTCCACCGGGAACCGCTTCGGCACGGTGGCCTGCTCCCAAAACCCGCTGCCCTCGCGAGTCACGACCTGCGTCCGCAGATTCAGGTCCAGGTGTTTCTTAGTTGTGTCCTCAGCCATCACTAAGCCTCATTCACAGTCGCCCGGCCGCCCACAACACACTATTGGACAGCAGTCGGAGGAAATTGCTCTCCTCAAAATCCTGCTGATGGCCTAGGGAGGTATAGAACACGCGACCACCCTCATGCAACCGCGTCCACGCTACAGGCTCGGTGGCATCGCTGGATGTGCCGGTTAGCAGCAGTGTGGTGTCGTCTGCTATGGGGGTGTTCCTATAGAGACTGCCGTGGGTCACGAATCCGTCCACTCCGTCCAGTACGGGGTGCTGCGCGGCCTCCTCGGACGCGATCTCGACCGTCACCGCAGTACCCGGCTTGAAGTGCATATTGTAGTTGCCGCCCAGTACGTCTTTGTCGAAAGCGAGCCAGTTCTGGAAGCCGTGGCTTGCGGTCCTGACGCCGACGACAGGCCTCCCCGCAGCGCAGTATTTCTGAAGCCTGTCCAGCTCCGCACCCGAGGTGTTGAGCCTGCGGCTGAACAGCAGCAGCACATCGGCGTCGTCGAGGGCCGCGAGCGACTGCTCGTCGTCCTCGGTGCTGAACACGACCGTCGTGGTCTCCATTCCGTACTCGTCCCGAACGTGCATGTCGAACACCTGCAACGAGCTCTCGGAGTCGTACTCGAACGACCCGGATAGCATGCACAGCTTCAACGGAGATGCCATTATCTCGGCTCCTTCTTCGGAGATTATCGCGCCGTCCAGCCCGCGTCGATGGAGATGGCAGCGCCCGTGATGGACCGTGCACCTTCAGATGCGAGATACAGGGCCAGACTGGCGATCTCGTCCGGCTCGACCAGCCTCTTGATGGCGGCCGGCTCCAGCATCACCTTCTCGATGACGTCTGACTCGCTGATGCCGCGCGTCCGGGCCTGGTCCGCGACTTGGCCCCGCGTGAGGGGCGTGTTGGAGTAGCCAGGGCAGATCGCGTTGACCGTTATCCCGAATTCGCCCAGCTCGAGTGCCGTGGTGCGCGTCAGGCCCACGAGGCCGTGTTTGGCGGAGACGTAGGCCGACTTGAACGGGCTCGCGACCAGGCCGTGTATCGAAGAGAGGTTTATGATCCTCCCCCAAGCACGCTCCTTCATGCCAGGGACGACGTACTTCGTAAGCTGAAACGGCGCGACGAGCATGATCTGGACCAGCCGCGCCCAATCGTCGTCCGGGAACTCCTCCACCGGCGCGATGTGCTGTAGCCCGGCGTTGTTGACCAGGATGTCCACGCCGCCTTCGCTCTCGATGGCCTCTCGGCAAAGCTCCCTGGTCGTCTCCATGTCCGAAAGGTCTGCCAAGATAAAACTGCCGCCGACCTCTTCGGCCACCTCCCGGCCGCTCTCCCGCGCATCGGTGATCACGACTCGTGCTCCGGCATCCGCATATGTGTTTGCGATGGCCCGGCCAAAGCCGCCGCCACCGCCGGTGATCAGGGCTACCTTGCCCCCCAGGCTTGTTTCAAGACTCATTGCCCGCTCCTTTTCCGATAATTCGCCCATGACATGATACGCGAACACCGCGCGATTTCAATGGTCCACTGCGAATATGATAGACTCGCCGCACCGTACTTGGAGTGAGATTTATGGAGCTTTGGAGACCCTTCGCCAAGACCTTCGACGCCGACAACCTAACTCTCTTTCGCACCGAGCACTGGAGCGTGCTCGTCCGCAAGGGGCAGGTCACGCTCGGAACGCTTGTCCTGGCCGCAAACCGGAACTTCATAAGCGCGTCCGAGCTGACGCGGGATGAGTTGCTTGGACTGCCCCAGGTCGTGGGTCGCCTGGAAGCCGCGCTGACCGAGGCTTTCGCCTACAACAAGATCAACTACCTGACCCTGATGATGTCAGACCGGCACTACCACTCCCATGTCGTCCCCCGCTATGAGGGCGTTCGCGCGTTTGATGGATTGACCTGGGAGGACGCCGACTGGCCGGGCCCTCCAAACGTCGGTGTACCCCCGGCGAGCAACGACACCCTGATGGCGATCCGCAACCACCTGAAGCAGTACGTCTGAGCCAGACCCAATCTGAGGGGACGTCAAGAACGATACCGAGACCCTGCGGACGGCTCTTTTACAGGCCAACCTTAAGATGAGCAGGTACAACCCTCTGCCCCGGATACTGTGTTTCGACGACTTCGAGTCTCCCTGCCTCACCGGGACCATCTACCTTTATCCCGACGACGTGGACGCGCTCTGGGAGGCGCTGAAAAACCACGCCGAGGTGATCCAAGCTCTACAGAACACCTACTACGGATTGCGGGAGTTCGCCGTCAAGGACTGCAACGGCTACATACTCAGCTTCGGCCAGGGAGGGCTTGATCCTCTCCCATAACGTTAGGGAATCAAGATGACAGGACTCCAGGTTGGGGAGCGGTGCGTCCGTGTCACCATCATCGAGAGGCGAGTCGGCTAAGCCTCATATGTATTAGCGCCCCAAACCCCATACCCGATCCCGTCTTCATTCCCAACCAGCCCCCAATCCCTAGCCCCCAGCCCCTTACTCCGTGTACCCTGTGCGCCATGAACATCGTTGGCAAGCGCACACTCCGCTCGACCCTGGAGCAAAAGGTCGATGCCCACCCCGACCGACCGTTCCTCATATTCGAGGAACAGGACGGCCCTGTGAGTACCTACAGCTACCTGCAGTTCGACCGGATGGTGAACCGCACGGCAAACGCGCTGCTGGAACTGGGCGTCGGTAAAGGAGACAAGGTACATCTGCACCTGATCAACTGCCCCGAGTTCCTGTTCCTGTTGTTTGCCACGGCCAAGATCGGTGCGGTGCTGATGCCGACTAACCCATTGTCCCCACCTGACGAGCTTTCATATCCTGTGCACCACTCCGAGAGCGTAGTGAGCGTCACCCAGCCCGAACTGCTCACCGCGGTCCAGGCGATTCGCGAACGGTGCCCGAACCTGCGTGAAGTGATAGTGGTGGGCGGAGGTGGC
>CAJWER010000058.1 GCA_913030785.1 uncultured Chloroflexota bacterium
ATAATGCAATTTGCTGCTTGACTAGAAATATTGAGTCGATTATATTTGAAAGTGGGGCTGGAATTGCTAATGAGGGTCTCTCAGCTGGGTACACATCGTTTGGTCATTTTCTCTTTCACCGGATCTCTTTCGACGGCCTTCTCCTTCTTGGTGGCCTTGTTGACTGTTGTGGGATATGCAGTTTTTATGCGGCCGCATGCAGCGCCTGGTTTGAATCTGGCTGTGATAGCCTCAGCCCAGATGGTGGTGATGCTGCTTTCGCGCAGGATCGTGTTGTCCTCGCGGCGCAGGTCGGCCCGCATCGTGGCATCGACATTGCTGAAGGGCTCATCGAGCAGGAGGATTACAGGCTTCGGCGCCAGGGTACGGGCCAGGGCGACGCGCTGCTGCTGTCCTCCGGAGAGCTCGTGGGGGTAGCGCCGTTCGAGTCCGGTGAGCCGAACCAACTCTAGTAGTTCGGACAGCCTTTTGTGCCGTTCCTGCTCGGAGATGTTCGCGAGGCCGAACGCGATGTTCTGGAGAACCGTCATGTGTGGGAACAGGGCATACTCCTGGAACACCATCCCGACGCCCCGCTTTTCCGGCGGCACCAGGGTGTGATCGGCGGAGGCGACACGACCCTCTATCCATATTTCGCCCTCGTCCGGCGCCTCGAAGCCGGCTATCAGACGCAGTACGCTGGTCTTTCCGCAGCCGCTCGTTCCCAGTATGGAGAGAATCTCTCCTGGTTCCAGGGCAAATGAAACTCGATCGACCGCGGTCACACCACCGAAGTTCTTTGATGCGTCGACGCACTCGACAACGGGGGCGGTCAAGGACGTACCTTTCTATCGCGCAGCATCAGCAGCGCCATGGGTACCGACGACAGTAGAATCAACACTAGGGCCGGCGCCGCAGCGCGGGCGAAGAAGGCCTCGGAGGAGGCGGACCATATCGATGTGGCCAGGGTCTTGAATCCCAAGGGTCCCAGTATAAGTGTCGCGGGTAGTTCCTTCATTGTGATGAGGAAAACGAGGGCGGCCCCTGCGGCCACCCCTGAGCGCATCAACGGCACCGTAACGTCCTTCAAGGTGCGAAGCTGCCCACGACCGAGCCCCCTCGCCGACTCTTCGAGACGAGGGCTGACCTGCAGCAAGGCCGACCTGGTGGCGCCGAGAGCGGCTGGGAAGAATAGCACGATGTAGGCGATTAGCAGCAGCCAGATCGTCTGGTAGATGGGCAGAGCGAGCGTGGTTCCGAAGAACACCAGCGCCAGGGCCACGACGATACCGGGCAGCGCATATCCCGTGAATGTGAGTCGCTCTATGATGCGGCTTGGCAGGCTCGGATATCTCACGGCCAAGACCGCGACGGGGATCGATAGGGCAGCGACTACGACCGCCGCCATCGCCGATACGAATACGGAGTTCCATGTGGCGCTCCAGAGGGCGTCAAAACCTTCGCCGGAGGCCATACCACGTATGATCCAGTAGCCCAGCACGGACATTGGCAGCACGAGGGCGAATAGCACGATTGCGCCGCAGAACGCGAGGGCCGGCCATCGCCATCGCCCCAGGTGGACGATCCTGGGCAGGCGTTTTACCCCCGGTGTGGACCGGTGGTAGCGGAGCTGGCCGCGCGACCTCGCTTCGACCAGTAGGACGCCGACGGCGAGGGCGACTAGTACGAGGGAGAGGACCGCTGCGATTGAGCGGTCGAAGGCGGACTGGTACTGCTGGTAGATGGCCCACGTGAAGGTCTCGTACCTCAACAGGGACACCGCCCCGAAGTCGGCGAGGGTGTACAGGCCTACCAGGAGGCCGCCTGAGGCCGCAGCTGGTCGCAGCAGCGGTAGCACGACCCGGGTCTGCACCCGCACAGGTCCGGCCCCCAGACTGCGGGCAGACTCTTCCAGGGCAGGGTCGAGGTTTGCAAGCACGCCGCGGATCGTCAGGAGCACGTAGGGGTAGCTGAGTAGTACGAGGGTTATCGTGGCTCCGGCGAGGCCGTAGATATTCGGGAGGCGGTCTACCCCAAAGGGGCCGAACAGCAGTCCCTGAACGAGGCCCTTTGGCCCCAGTACAGATATGACTAAAAAGGCCCCGACGTAGCTTGGGATGACCAGGGGTAGGGCCGTCAGGACGCCCCAGGCGCGGCGCATGGGCAGGTCGGTGCGGACGGTGAGCCAGGCAAGGGGTAGCGCGATGGCGAGGCACAAGGTGGTTACCGTTGCGACTAACAACATAGAGCGCCCCAGAATTTGCGCCGTTCGGGGGCGAAGCAGCAAATCCCACGCCTCGGAGCTGGCCCCTGCACTTCGGATCACGAGGTAGAGGAGAGGCAGAGCCATCGCGACGGCTATGAGCAGTGCGGGCAGCGATACAAAGAGCGGCGGACCGTTGGTCCGCATGGTACGCCATAGACTCGGCAAGGAGGGAGCTTCCCTCGGGCCGGCTAGCACTCGTTGCTCGGTGGCGGCCATCTCAGCACCTCGCCTCGATCGCGCAGCCTCGCTTGCCGTTGCTGCCTGCAGGGAAATGTACCGAGTATAGCGGCTTGTTCATAAATGTTGAGGGCTACTACGGGATGATGCCCAGATCGCGGAGCAGTGCCTGCGTGCCTTTGAGGTCGGCAAGGGACGCCATATCGACGTCCGGGTTCTGGAGCCCAGATAGCGGCTGCACGGCGCTGTCGATCGCGACACCGTAGACGAGAGGGTACTCAAAGGTCTGGGCTGCAAAGTACTGCTGAGCGACCGTAGATAGTAGGAACTTCATGAACTTTTCGGCATCGTCACGGTTTTCGGTGGTCTTCAGTATTCCCGCGCCAGCGACCAGGACGACGCTTCCGGGTCCGCCGCCGGTCAAGTAGTGGTTGCGGGCTCCGAATCCCTCCCCTTCTTCCTGGAGGAAGCGGTGCAGGTAGTAGTGGTTGACGAAACCGATCGCAACTTCGCCGGTGGCGGCTGCTGCGACCGTGGGTGTGTTCTTGGGGTATGCAACAGGCTCGTTGGCTATGATGCCTTCAAGCCACTGCCGGGTAGCCTCCTCGCCCCACTGGACACGCATGGCGGTGACCATTGCCTGGAAGGAGCCGTTGGATGGCGGCCACCCGATGCGTCCTTTCCAACGAGGGTCTGTAAAACCCTCCATCGTGTCTGGGATCT
This sequence comes from uncultured Chloroflexota bacterium, assembly GCA_913030785.1. GTDB lineage: Bacteria > Chloroflexota > Dehalococcoidia > Lucifugimonadales > CAJWER01 > CAJWER01. The sequence goes on from CAJWER010000058.1 coordinate 3,146, forward strand.
CTGACGGGTCAACTTCGTCGGTGTTATACGCCACGACCCTGGCGCGTCCGGCGACGCCTACCCAGTCGCCGTTGGGCGACCTGGCCCAGGATGGAACCGGGGTCAGAATCTCGTCTGGAAGTGTGCTGAGCATGTCGACGACGGCCCCGAGACCACCGGGGTCCTGGGCGAAGAACACGTCTGCGGGCGAGTTCTTTCCTTCTTCCAGCAGGGTCGCGGCGATCTCCGCGGTGCTCCCGTACTTCACGTCGACCGCGATGCCGGTCGATTCGCGAAACAGCTCAACGACGGGTTCGATCAGGGATTCACTGCGGCCCGAGTAGACGACGAGGGTAGAGTCTTGCGAGCAGGCGACAAGCGCCATGGAGACGAGGATCAGCAGGACTCCGAGGTAAGCAGTTACGGTTCTGGAAATCGCTGGCACTGAGGCCCTTCTTATACAAAAACAGCACGCACATTGTTAGGGGCTATGTGCGTGCTTATTACAAAACTAAGGCTACACTAACCTGGGAACGATGTCAACACTAACACCACCCAAATTTTTGGGTGGTGTTTTCCACAGATGGAAGACTTACAGGGATACCAGGCTGGTGATGGCGTACTGCTCCTCGACGGTCTTTGGTTCACCCGTGAGGCAGGCGACGGTTTGTACCGTTCCGCTTACGGCGACGGTCACGTCGTAGGCAGCGGGCTTGCCGCCGTCCTCGGACGTTGCCTCTACCCTCACACGCGCCTGCTGATCTGAGGACTCAACGATACTCGTCGAGACTTTCCGGCCGGTCCATCCCCAACCCTCTCGCATCAACACTGCACCCTCTGCGGCCTGCTCGAAGGGGGTGTCCAGGCGGACCAATCCTCGGTAGAGGGAGCTGATGTCGGATACGTCTCCTCGGCGGTATACCAATGCGTCGAGTTGCGAGACGTCGGGTCGGACCCAGTTGCGGCCCTCGGGCAGGTCCACGATGTTTGGGGCCAGGCGGTGTCCGCCCAGGTGGCTGGCCCTCCAGACCCGCAGGCGTCCGTCCGAGACAGGGCCGTATTCCTGGCGCAGGAGCTGGTAGATAGGGATGCCGAAGGTGGCGCAGCAGGTGTCCCGGCTGCCGTGGGTGCATACGAGGATGTCTCTGACGCCGTCTGTATCATCCCGGTGCTGGTCGTATTTGCGGAGTGCGTGGGAGTTTTCGATCATCGCAGTTGCGAGCTCGATGGCTTGGTCGCTTGGGACCGCGTAGTCAATCTTGCCAAAAGCGGAGGCGGGGGTGGTCTGCCTGTAGAACAGCATCATTCTGGTGTGTCCAGCGGCAGTGTATTCGGGGTCAGGGGTGACGCATTGGAGCCTCACGGGACGGCCCTCTGCTTCTGCTTTGGCTAGGGCGTCTGATACCTCGGTGGGGAAGTGGGCCGAGTCCGTGACCTCATCCTTCCACGGCTTGGGTAATTCCAGGACGAGGCAGCGCTGCCAACTTGGGGCGGAGCCGGCGGGGTATTCGCCGATCTCGCGCGAGTAGATGGAGCAGAGCTGACTCTTATTAGGTCGCTGGGACGTGGTGGACATTGGGGCTGTCTCCTCAGGTACTTGTGAGTGGTTTTATGATTGTAGGTCTTGGCTGGTGGATCGGCGCGGGGAATCACCCTCACCTTAGTCCTCTCCCTTGAGGGAGAGGAGGCGAATCTTGTTGGAGGGCGCGGAGTATTTCGCGACCGCGTTCATACGCGGGTGCTGCCAGGGGGTGTCGCGACCCGTGTTTGATGTGGAAGGGACGCCAGCCTGCGATATATTTGGCCAAGAAGCGCCACCAGCCCATTTGTTGCTGCTGTACAACATGGAAGCACTCGTGGCCCAGTAGTACGGTCCCCTTCTCCGATTCGAGGTCATCCACACTAGAGGTCAGGTGCACCGTGCCGTTGATGGTGACGGTGTGCTGCCCGAATCTACCGAATAATCGTCCGGCGAAAGAACCCTTGAGGACCGATACGCCGTTTAGAAGATCGGCATCGTACCAGTGGCTTAGCTTCTGCTTGACCTCGGGAGATACTGTGATGGTCTTGGCCATGGTCTGCTCCTCACGGCGCGTGATGGTTGAACCCAGCCGATTGGGGTAGTATTTTAGAGCATATTACGACAAGGAGCTATACGAGTGCGAGTACTGATTACTGGTGGTGCGACACGACTGGCTCAAGACCTGGCGAAGACTCTATCGATCAGGCACGATGTCGTGCTGACGGACAGGGTGGAGCAGCTGCCCGCCCTCGACTATCAGGTGGAGACGGCGACGCTCACCCACACAGGCGCCACCAACGCGCTGGTGCGTGGCATGGACGCTATCGTGCATGGCGCTGACACGGGGTTGGGCGAAAGCGAGTCCGATCGTCTCGACCTGGCGATGCGCTGCACCTACAACCTGCTGTGGGCTGCCGCTGAAGAAGGCGTGGGCCGGGTGGTGCTCCTGAGCTCGCTGCAAGTGCTGGATGGCTACGACGAAGATATGACGGTTACCGAGACGTGGCGTCCGGTGCCGACGACAGACCTGGACGTGCTCTCGCACTATCTGAGCGAGTACGTGTGCCGGGAGTTCGGACGGGAGCGTAAGACAGGCATCATCTGCCTGAGGCTGGGCGACCTGGTGTGGGGTGATGAAGGCGAAGGTGCGCGGTCATCATCGACTCTCTATTTCGACGACGCAGCCCAGGCTGTGGAGCGGGCCATGGCAGCCGAGCGACTGGCAACGGGTCCGGACTGGAAGCTGCTGCACATTCAATCGGCGGTTCCGGGGGCCCGGTTCGCGACGGCCAACGCGACGGATTACCTTGAATACTCTCCTGCAGAGAGGCTAGGATGAATGTCCTAATACTCGGAGCAAACGGGATGTTGGGCCCCTACGTCGTGAGCTCCCTGGAGGGTGAGCACAAGCTGCGGTTGACAGATGTCATGGACGAGATGGAGACGCCCCACGAGTATCGCCAGGTAGACGCTGGGGATCTGGATGCGGTGATATCGGTCGCAGAAGGTATGGACGCCATCATCAATCTGTCGGTGCTGCGGCGTGATCGTAATATCGCATTCGATGTGAACGCCAGGGGTGCCTACAACGCGGCAAGGGCGGCTCTCGTGCATGGGATTCGCCGAGTGATCAACACAGGCCCCCACTTCACCATCACCGGTCCGGCCTACGAAGATCTGGACCATGGTATCGGGCCGGACGTGCCCCCACAGCCGGGGACGAATCTTTATGCGCTGACCAAGTCGCTTGGCCAGGACATCAGCCGTATTTTCACTCAGCACCATGATCTATACGTGCTTACCCTGCTCTTCTACATGTTCCATAACGCCGACGACCGGTCGCGGGACGGGGGCGACCTGACGCCTTACGCGGTGACGTGGGAGGATGCCGCCCAGGCCTTCTTGCCCGCCCTGAGTATCCCTTTGGAGAGTCTGCCGTCACGCTGCGAGGTCTTCTTTGTGTTCGCGGACCTGCCACACGGCAAGTTCTCCAACGAGAAGGCCAAACGGGTGTTGGGATGGCAACCCGAGAACAGGCTGGAGGCACTGTGGCGTAAGGTCGATCGCTAACTTTCTTTGGCCCCCCGGCGGGTGTGCTTTTCGCACCGCCTTACAAGGAGGTAGCCATGCCAAAAATCCTGAAGATAGGTATTGTCACGCTCGCCTCGGCGCTGCTGGTGATGTTTGGCGCGGTTTTCGGCGGTGCATGGTACATCTCAGATATTCTCGAGACTGATGCCCTTTTGATCGATAGGAGCGAGGGTGCTTTCGATCTGAGGCTCGCCGCCGTCTCCGATGGCCGCGTTACGCTGGCTGCCACATCCGAGACGAACCTTGACGGCGACTGGGTACGCGATGGTATCTGGGGGCTGGCGTGGGATTCGGGCTATGCCCAGGTGGGTGTGGTTATCAGCACGACTACAGAAGAGGTCGTGCGTGAGTTTATCCTGCTCGACGGTACCCCGGAATCCGGCACACCGGCGAAAGTCGAGGGCTTCGCGTACCCCTCTAACCCGCTGACAGCCCACGGCCTGACCTTTGAAGAGGTCCAGTATACGTCGCCCATTGGGGAACTGGACGCATGGCTGGTGGATGGTGCGCGACCAACGTGGGCCATATTCGTGCACGGCAAGGGCTCGAACCGGCGGGAAGCTCTGAGAATGCTGCCCGCGGTCGCCGCAGAGGGTTTGTCGTCACTTGTGATCACTTACCGCAACGATGAGGGCATGCCCTCCAGTGAGGACGGCTACTACAACTACGGGACGTCGGAGTGGGAGGATCTGGATAGTGCGGCGGAGTATGCCTTGTCCCACGGCGCCGAAGACCTCGTACTGGTCGGATACAGCATGGGTGGCGCCATCGTGATCAGCTTCTTATACGAGTCGCCGATTGCGGACCGGGTCAGTGGCGTGATCTTGGACGCGCCGATGATCGACTTCGGTGAGACCGTGGCCCTTGGGGCGAGGGAAAAGGACATCCCTGGTTCAATCGTTGGCCTGGCAAAATGGCTCGGTGGGGTTCGCTTCGGTATGGATTGGGATGCGATGAACTATCAGACGCGTATTGACGAGCTTGAGGCACCAATCCTGCTGTTTCATGGCGACGCGGATAGGAAGGTGCCGGTGAGTTCGAGTGATGCGTTGGCGGAGGCCAGGCCGGATATTGTGACGTACGTCAGGGTTGCCGACACCGAGCATGTCCGGGCCTGGAATATGGATCGAGAGGGATATGAGAGCGCGGTGCGCGAGTTCCTGGTTGGTCTCGACGGTGGCTAGGGGAGCTATCTGACGATCACGGAGGTGATTGAAAATGGTGTACAAATTCAATCCGCTAGAGATGGTCCTCGACTTTGAGGATCGTGTCTATGAACTTGGTGACACGGTTAAGGTGCAGGTAACGCTGACGGCCAACGGCGCCTCGAACGTTAGAGGTGGCCGCATCGATCTTGTGTGTGAGGAACACTACAGTCAGACAGGCACCACGTTTGTTCCGGATACATACGCTTCATCTACCGGTGCAGGGCAAGGGACCGCCGGTAGCACCCGCAACGTGGGGAAGGAACGCAAGAAGATCGTCGTGCACAGCACGGTCTCGTTCCTGGAGCCCGGCCGAATAGTGGGAGGCACACCAAGTGTGCATACTACCAGCCTGCAGGTCCAGCCTTCGCCTCCTCCGCATTTCGAGGAATCAATCGCACTCCAGGCCGACGCTCAGAGTTCTTGGACCTTCTCGTGGACGCTGGTTGCGACGGTCGATGTCGTGCGTGGTCGCAATCCGAGTGTAGGGCGGGTTGTGAGGGTCAATCTGCCGAAGGAGCCCGTCGAGGGGAAGGTCGACGCGAAGCCCCGCATGACCACGTCAAAGAGAAGAACGGGTCCTTCAGCCGGCGAGTGAATCGGGTGCTAATCGGCGCCGCACCTGCCTCTCAAGAAAAGAAAGTAATGGGAAGATGTGTTATGAGGGACACCCTCACACGCCCGGCCCTTCGGCGGGCTCAGGACAGGCGATAGGGCCATTCAGCGGTCCTCGGCCCCACCACATGGTCAACTTCTAATCCAGCCCGCGGCGCCCTACGCGAGTAGGCCCTTGACGTATTCGACGGCCTCGGGCTGAGGGACTGAGTGGCGGTCATCCTCGGAGCGAGCTTTCACCTCGACTACGCCTTCACGCAGATTGCGTGCGCTGACGACGACGCGTACCGGGAGGCCCAGCAGGTCGGAGTCCTTGAATTTTACGCCAGCCGACCCGGGCCGGTCGTCATAGAGCACAGATAGGCCTGCCTGTTGGAGCGCTTCGTACAGGTCTTCAGCCACCTTCGCAACTTCCTCCTTGTCGGTGTTGAGGGCGACCAAAGAAACCTGGTATGGGGCGATGGATGATGGCCAGATCATGCCGTTCTCGTCGTGATTCTGCTCGATGGCAGCCGCCATCAGGCGACCGACGCCAATGCCGTAGCACCCCATGATGATCTGCTGCTGGCCTCCCTTGTCGTCGGTGAACACCGCTCCCAGCGAGTCGCTATAGCGAGTTCCAAGCTTGAATACGTGGCCGATTTCAATGCCTTTGCGGGTTGCGAGGGTGGAGTCGCAGTTGGGGCACTGGTATCCGTCCTGGGCGAGGGCGATGTCTGCGACGATGTCGGCCTTGAAGTCGCGAGGGTAATTGCCGTTGCGGAGGTGGTAGTCCTCCTTGTTGGCCCCGGCGACGAAGTTCGAGCCCATGCCGACGGAATCGTCCGCGATAACCTTGATCCCATCCAGGCCGACGGGCGAGGCTGAACCGGCTACGAGTCCGGCCTGACGTACCTCCTCAGGTGACGTGAGCCTTAGTTCGGTGCCTCCAAGCTCGTTACGCAGCTTCGTCTCGTTGACCTCGAGGTCGCCGCGAATCGTCGCCACTACGACCTCTCCTGCCGCGTGGTAGAAGACGACCTTCAGAGTATCGGCGGCGGTGACCCCCATGAATTCAGCCAGTTCGTCTATCGTCCTGACGTCCGGGGTGTGCACCTCTTCGAGAGGCTTAGGAGGGCCACTGTCCACTTTGGTCTTTGTAAAGGCGGCCTTCTCGACGTTAGCGGCGTAGCCACACGCCTCACACATGACGATGTTGTCCTCGCCCGCGTCGGCCAGCAGGATGAACTCCTGGGAGTCCTTGCCACCTATGGCGCCGCTGTCGGCGTCGACGATGATGGCGTCGAGTCCGCACCGGGCGAAGATGTTCTTGTAGGCCCGCACCATCGCCTGGTAGCTGAGATCGAGCCCCTCCTCGTCCGAATCGAAGCTGTAGGCGTCCTTCATGTCGAACTCGCGGACCCTCAGGAGTCCGCCTCGGGGCCTTGCCTCATCGCGGAACTTGGTCTGGATCTGGTAGAGGGTCACGGGGAGGTCTCGGTAACTATGGATGTTGGCCTTGACCATCGTCGTGAGCATCTCTTCATGGGTTGGCGCGAGGACGAGGTCTCTGTCACGGCGGTCCTGGAGGCGGAACATGTCGGGGCCGTACTCTTCGTCACGGCCCGACTGGTCCCAGAGGCTTCGGGGCTGCAGAACTGCCATGCGCAGCTCCTGGCCATCCGCGGCGTCCATCTCTTCACGGATGATCTGCTCGATTTTGCGAAGGGATCGCCATGCGAGTGGCATGTAGCTGTAGACGCCCGCTGCGACCTGGTGAATCAGCCCGGCGCGTAGCATGAGTTTGTGGCTGGCGAGGTCGGCCTCGGCGGGATCGTCGCGAAGGGTTCGGCCAAATAACTTGGACTGGCGCATCTAGATGGCTACCTCTGTTGATGGTCTGGCAGGGTTCTGGAGAAACAGTGTGAAGAGTATTGTATTCCCGTTTCCGGGAAAAAGAAAAAAATTAGTATGTGAGGGACATCCCCACATTTCTGGCAAAGGGGTTACACCCCTCTGCACACCCTTTGCGGTCGGACCCAGCGTTGACTAGGGTGAGGCGGTGGCCTCTGCTTCGGCAATGGAGACCTCTTCCATTAGGGCTGAGAGCATGTCCGCTTCGTCGACTATGCGGGACTTGCGACCGCGGCGGAAAATGATGGCGCGACCGGCTCCTGCGGCGATCCCCACATCGGCATCCTTCGCCTCGCCGGGGCCATTGACCTCGCATCCCATGACGGCGACCTTGATCGGCGACTTTATTTTCTTGAGCATCTCGTCCACAGTGTTCGAGAGCTTATGTACGTCCACGTCGGCCCGACCGCAGCTCGGGCAGGCTATCAGGACTGGGCCCGCCTTTCGGAGCTCAAGCGTCTTGAGGATCTCGAAGCCTGTGTAGACCTCTTTGCGCGGGTCGTCGCTCAGGGAGACGCGGATGGTGTCGCCGATACCGTCGTATAGGAGCATGCCCAGGCCGATGGCGCTTCGGATGCTGCCTGACGTGGCGGTGCCGGCCTCGGTGATCCCAAGGTGGAGTGGGTAGGGGACCAGCTTCGCCATGCGCTTATATGCCTCGACTGTCGTATCTATGTCGAAGGCCTTGAGCGAGATCTTGATGAGGTCGAAGTCCAGGTCTTCCAGGATGCCTATTTCCCAGAGGCCGGTGTCGACCATGTGGTCCACGACGGTGTATCCGTTGTCCGAGGCCTCTCCGGCCTTTGGCAGCGCGTTCACACCGTCGGTGTGCCTCGACATACCGCCGGTCATCCCGATACGACCGACCGGAGGCAAGCTGCCGAAGTTGACGCCGATCCTGATGGGGACTTGTCGCACCCTAGCCTCGCGAACGATTGTCTCGACCTTGGACCTGTCTCGGATGTTTCCAGGGTTGAGTCGAAGGCAGTCGACCCCGCTCTCAAGTGCTTCTAGCGCTAGCTTGTAGTGGAAATGGATATCGGCTATCAGGGGTATGGATATCTGAGACTTGATACCTGCGAGTGCCTTCGCCGCCTCCATGTCGGGCACGGCGCACCGGATGATCTCGCAGCCTTCCTCTTCCAGGCCCTTGATCTGCTCCACCGTCGCGGCTACGTCGCGTGTGTCGGTCTTGGTCATGGACTGGACAGTGACGGGGGCGTCGCCGCCTACCAAGACTTCGCCGACGCTAATTTGTTTTGAGACCCGACGTTTTTTCAAATGACGATACCCGGCATGTTCATGAACCCTCTATCGGCCACCGTTCATTTTCCAGAGCGAAAAGAAAAATAGATGTGAGGGACACCCTCACACACCCGGCAAAGGGGCTGTGCCCCTCTGCACACCTGTATTTCAGCAGGGGCCGACGTTGGCGCGTGGCCCCGTCTGGAATACCTAGCCCAGCCCAACCCAGCGTGTGCAGCACCGCAGCACTATCTCAGGAAACTTTCGCCGCTTGCTACCTTTATGATGTCGAAGAAGGTTATCACGAGGATGAGGCCTATGAGAACCGCGAAGCCCACCAGGTGGACGAGTCCCTCTTTCTTGGGTGACACACGTTTGCCTCTGCGGACCCACTCTATGACTACGAACATGAAACGTCCACCGTCGAGAGCAGGGATTGGGAGCATGTTCAGGACGCCGAGACTGATGCTCAGGATAGCGGCCATCTGGTAGACCTGCGAGAAGCCTCGCTCCTCGACGATCTCACCGGTGGCCTGCGCGATGCCTACCGGGCCCGCGATGCCTGGATTGGCCCCGGTCGAGATACCGTCGGCGATTCCCGACCAGGTGAACGACAGCACAGACCAGATCGTTTTCACAGCGCTAATCACGGCTGTCCATACGGGCTCGGTGGTCATGCCAAACTTGGCGTTTGTGAGGCCTATCATGACGCCGATTGCGCCCTGGGTCATGGTGTCGCCGACCCCAAGATTGGAGTCGTATTGACTCGCATCGGCAACGGAAACCTGGGTCTGCGGGTTGGTGACCTGATCGACCACTTTTAGCCTGGGAGGGTCGGTCCTGGGTACGACGCTGACAGTCTGGGACGTCATGAACTCTGGAGAGGAAGCAAGCCCGGTTACACCCGACGCCTTTCGAAGGCTCAGTACTATTGGCTCGCCGCCCCTGTTCTTTGCGAGGGCGATTAGCTCAGACGGAGAGGTTACGGCCTCGCCGTCGACGGCGAGGATAACGTCTCCAGATCTCAGTCCGGCCTCCTGGGCCGGAGAGCTCGGTGCGACTGACGTGACAATGACCGATCCTCCGAGCAGCGTCTCGTGAGGGAGTGCGAATAGGATGGTGAATATGATCACAGGCAGGAGCATGTTCATCGCCGAGCCTGCGGCCAGCACGATCATGCGCTTGCCGACGGCCTGCCGGGCAAAGCTTTGGGGGTCGGTCGGGTCTTCCTCGCCAAGCATGCGAACGAAGCCCCCGAGGGGGATGAGATTGACTGAGTAGATGGTGCCGCGGAAGGGGATCCCGAACAGCTTGGGCGGGAACCCAAATCCGAACTCCAGCACTTTGATGCCGAACAGTTTGGCGGTGGCGAAGTGGCCTAGCTCGTGGAACAGCACAAGGGCCCCTAGAATCGGGAATATCAACAACCATGGGGGCAGTGCGGGCATGTGTTAGCTTCCAGCCAAGACGGCGACCCGCGCACGGCCCCAGGCCGCCGCGGCGAGGGACTCTGCGGAGGACGGGTCTGCCACAGATTGGTGGCCTTCCAGCGCTTCGCCGATGACCGTTGGTATTTCGACGAAACTAATGCGGCCGTCCAGGAACGCTTCGACGGCGATATCGTCTGCGCCGCATAGAGCGGCTGGCCACGTCCCGCCCCTCTTGGCCACATCGAGGGCCAGCGAAAAGCAGGGATAGCGTTCGGGAACAAGTTCCTCGAAGGTGAGCGATCCGGTGGCCACCGGATCGAATCTGGCTACGGCATCGTTGGACATGCGATCCGGGTAAAACAGAGCGTATTGTATGGGGAGTCGCATGTCGGGGGGGCTCATCTGCGCCTTTACTGAGCCGTCCACGAACTCGACCATCGAGTGGATCATGCTCTGGGGGTGGATGACGACCTCGATTTGCTCCCAGGGTACTCCGAACAGGTAGTGTGCTTCGATCACCTCGAAGGCCTTGTTCATCAGCGTCGCGGAATCGACGGTGATCTTGGGCCCCATTTTCCAGGTAGGATGTTCCAAGGCCTGCTCCGGCGTTACGTTTGCCAACTCCGCTGGCGGCAGGTTACGGAAGGCGCCCCCGGAGGCGGTGACAATAAGGCGCGATATCGCCCTGTCTTCGCCGCGCAGGCACTGCCAGATTGCGTTTGGTTCGCTGTCGAGGGGCAGCAGATCGACGTTGTACTTTTTTGCCAGGGATGTGAGGAGCCGACCCGCGATAACGATCGACTCCTTGTTGGCCAGCGCCACGTTCTTGCCTGCCTCGATTGCGGCGATGGTCGGGTCCAGGGCTACGTCCCCAACGGTAGCGGTAACCACCAGGTCCACGTCGGGGTGGCGTACCATCTCGTCCAGGTCGCTCTCCCGTGAACCGTTGGAGAACAGGGCGGCCTTCTCGATCTGAGTCCCGTCGCAGCTTATCAATTCCGGATGGAACTCCCTGGCCTGCGCGCCCAGCGTTACCAGGCTGCTTCGAGCGGCCAGTCCCACGACGCGAAATGCGCCGGGGTATTGACGTACCACATCAAGCGTCTGAGTTCCGACAGAGCCTGTGGATCCTAGGATGGCGAGGCCCTTCAATTCACTGCCCATAGTAGAAAATAATACAACAGCCCTAGGTTGATGACAATTGAATCGAGGCGGTCGAGCACGCCCCCGTGGCCTGGCACGAGGGTCCCAGAGTCCTTCACTCCGGCCCACCTTTTGAGTCGAGATTCGGCCAGGTCGCCAACCTGTCCGGCGATCCCCATGAGCAGCCCGAGCGCCAGAGCGGCGGGCACAGAGGCGGTGAGGTTTAATAGCGTTGAGAGAACGACCGCCGAGAGTCCGGCTGCGATCAGACCCGCGATCGCTCCCTCTCGGGTCTTTCCAGGGCTTATGGAGGGCGCTAGTGGCGTTTTTCCGATGAGCTTGCCTACTGCGAATGCGGCTGTGTCTGTGGCGAATA
>CAJWER010000059.1 GCA_913030785.1 uncultured Chloroflexota bacterium
CACGTCGCCGGACTCCGCAGCAGAGGTCGTAAAGACCATTACAGATGCGGGCGGGAGTGCCATTGCGGTCAAGGGCGACGTCGCGAACCTCGACCAGGTGGTCGCGATGGTGAAGCAGGTGGAGGAGGAGCTTGGGGCGGTGGAGATCATGGTGAATAACGCCGGGATCATCAATGACCAGCTACTCATGAGGATGTCCGACGAGGCATGGCGGCAGGTTATCGATATTAATCTGAACGGTACCTTTTACTGCACTCGAGCGGTGCTGCGCAACATGGTTCGTGCCCGTTGGGGACGCATCATCAACATCGGGTCGGTGGTTGGCTTGCGTGGCAACCCCGCCCAGACCAATTACTCGGCCTCGAAGGCAGCGATTATGGGCTTCACGAAGGCGTTGGCCAAAGAGGTTGCGAACCGCAACATCACCGCCAACGTTGTCACTCCCGGCTACTTCGAGACGGAGACCACAGCTATTCTGACGGACGAGCAGAAGGCCCGCTGGCTGAGCGTGATTCCGCAGGGGCATTTCGGCGAGGTCGATGACGTAGCCCATATGGTGACGTATCTGGCGGACGAAAAGGCTAAGTACATCACCGGCCAGGTGATTAGCGTAGACGGTGGAATGGCCGTCTAGGCGGCGCTGCGGCGCTGCGCGCGTTGAGTGGGGTGGGGTGGGATATGCCGAGGGGCTAGGTCTGCTCTGCCGAACCTACTACCAGGAGATTTGCACAAGTGCGTCTCAGACACGAACCACTCCCTATTCCATGTCAGGAAAAGCACGAAGCGCTCGTCGAGGAGGCTTATCTGGGACCTGTGAGGGGGGCGACTCGAACGTGCAGGGCGATGAACGGTGGGCCCTCGGAGGGGTCTGGCACATCTGCGAGGAGCCCGAGGGTGTACCTCAGGTATCTACCCTACCTGGTGCCGCCTAAGAAAAGGCGAGGGGCTTAGCCTCGTGGGCGAAAGAGCATTGCAGCATCCCTTTAGGCTCGCCATACGATGATATTCAAAGGCAAGGTTGCGCTGGTTACGGGTGGCTCTCGGGGTATCGGGAAGGCCATTGCACTGGAATTGGCGAGTCGCGGCGCCGACATCGCCTTCAACTACTTCCGTGGCCACGATTCGGCTGTCGAGGCACAGCGCGAAATCGAAGACCTGGGTGTCCGGTGCCTCAAAATGAAGGCTCATCTGGGAGAGAAGGCCCGCATTGAAGAGATGTTCTCTCTGGTGAAGGACGAGTATGGCCGGCTCGACTTTTTGATCAACAATGCCGCGTCCGGCGTTCAGCGGACTGCAGCAGAACTGGACGAAAAGCACTGGGACTGGACCATTGGGATTAACGCCAAGGCGCCATGGCTTTGCTCGATCGAGGCTAGCAAGCTCATGGACGATGGCGGCGCAATCGTCAACCTGACTAGCGAAGGGTCGCGGCGTGTACTGCCAAACTACTTTTCGGTGGGCACCTCCAAGGCGGCGCTTGAGGCGGTGACTCGCTATCTGGCTGTGGAGATGGCCCCGGCAGGGATACGGGTCAACGCCGTGTCCGGGGGATATGTCGAGACGCGCGCGCTGGAACATTTCCCGAATCGCGAGGAGATGCTGGAGGCGGGCAGGCGCACACCAGCGGGGCGAATGGTTTCGTCGGAAGACATCGCGAAGGTCGTGGCATTTCTGTGCGGAGACGAGGCACAGATGATCCGAGGCCAGGTGATTGTCGTCGACGGTGGGGCTACGCTTACCGCCAGCTAGGCGGTCGGTGGAGCAGGGTGACTAGTCGGTGTCGAAGGGCAGGGTTGTGACACGGGCGGGTGTCGGGCCGTCGGGTGACTCCAGGAGCAGCTCGGATCCAGGCGTGGCGTGGGCCTTCCTGACGTAGCCCAGGCCAATCACCCCTGCTATGCGTGGCGACATGGCTGCGGTAGTCATGACGCCGGCCTGTTTACCGTCGAGGAGCAACCGGGTTCCGGACTCGACGGCTGAGTCCCCATCCCATCGCAGCCCCACAAGACTCTTCTGCACCTTGTCGTAGGTGTTGAGCCTCGCTACGACCTCCTGGCCTATGTAGCAACCCTTTGTAAAGCTGATTAGGGGCATCAGCCCGGCTTCGAGAGGGTTGTACGACTCGCCCAACTCCTTGCCGAATGCCGGTATGCCCCTCTCCACCCGCAGTGCCTCCGTGACATCGACCCCGGCGGGCTCTGCACCCGTCTCCAGGAGTGTGTTTTGGAGCTGCGGCCCGTCGGTATCCGCCACCACTATGTCGTACGCCGGAGCGCCGATGAAGTCGGTGCGGATGATGGTTGCCTGTACGCCGCCTATCACGGCGGAGACGGCCTCATGGGCGTTGGGGACTTCCGTCTGCGCAGGCAGTAACGCTCCAAGGGTCGTTGGGGCGTCCGGGCCGGCCAGGGAGAAAATTGCCGTCTCCCCGGTCAGGTCACGATAGGTAACGTCCTCGATGATCGTGTAGAAATCTATCCACGAGGACACCGTTTCCTGGTTGCCCGGTCCGGTCAGCACGAATAGAGAGTCCGCCTCTCGGAGCACGAAGAGGACGTCGACGATGCGGCCCTTGTTTGAGGTCAGGACGGTGGTTGCGCCATGACCGACTGCCAGATCCTGCAGGGCGTTGGTGGACAGGCGGTCGAGGAGGTCCAGGGCATCTTCGCCCGCGAGTGAGAGGCGTCCGATGTCGGAGCGGTCTACCAGGGCGACGGCCTGGGTCAGGGCGTCGTATTGCTGCTGAATGGGTGGTGCAGAAGAGGGAGCAGTCACTCAAGGGCCTCCCGGTGGTCGGCTATACGCCGAAAGAGGTGCCGCACCCGCAGGTGGTCTTGGCGTTGGGGTTGTTGAACACGAACCCTTTGCCGTTGAGCCCGCCGTAGTACTCAAGGGACGTACCGGCGAGGAACACGTATGACTTGCGGTCGATACCGAGTTTCATGCCCTGATCTTCGATGACCTTGTCGTCTTCCTTGAACTCGTTAACGAGGTCGAGGACGTACGTAAGGCCGGAGCAGCCGCCACCCTTCACCGCGACTCTGAGCTGAGTGCCAGGCTTGCCTGCTTCGGCTGCGAAGACCCTCACATGCTCGGCGGCATCAGGGGTGATCGTTATTGTTAGGGGTTTTGGCTTGGGCCTTGCGGTGGTCATAGGCATCCTTTTGTGTCAGTCCATTCATAATCATTCTATAGCTGGCGATGCGAACAAGTCAATGAATTGAAGGGCACGGGGTAGCGTGCGTTATTAGGTCGGCGCGGTGTCCTCTGTGTAGACGGGCGCCGCGGAGCGACTCATTCTGGACGCCGAATGTGCCGTGGTCCCGCACTATGCGGCCGATGGCGTTTCGGTTGTTGTGTTCGTGTTCCTCCGAGTTCGCGGGAGCGCGACATTGTTCATGCTACAATGGCAGCGCTCACCAGAAGCGGCTAATTGTGGAGGTCAACCATGTCTCGATTTCGAGGAATATTTCCCGCAATCATTACCCCGATGACTCCCGATGGCGGCCTGAACGAAGCCGCGTTTCGAGAGGTAATGGAGTTCAATATTCAGGCGGGCGTGGATGGCTTTTGGGTGGCGGGGGGAACTGGCGAAAGCATCCTGCTGACCGACGAGGAGAATAGGCGGATTGCCGACATCTCCGCGGACCAGAACAGGGGCCGCATCAAGAACATCATGCATGTGGGCGCAGCCACGACGGTGAGGGCGGCAGCGCTGGCGGAGCATGCTGCCAAAGCGGGGGTTGAGGCGATCTGCTGTGTCCCTCCCTTCTTTTACGGCTTCACCGACGAGCAGATTGTTGAGCACTACCGAGTGGTCGGAGCGGCCGCGGACCTGCCGTTGTTTGTCTACAACCTGCCGCAGGCGACGAATGTCGAGATTACACCGGAGCTGATGAAGAAGATAAAGGACGGCGTGCCGCAGTTGGCCGGACTGAAGCACTCGGCCCTCGACTTTTCCAATATCAACACCTTCGCCAGAATGGGTCTGGACTGCCTTACCGGTAGCTCAAAGCTGATGCTGCCGGGGCTGGTCATGGGTGCAACGGGCTGCGTTGACGGCCCGCCAAATGCCGCTCCTGAGCTGTGGGTCGAGCTTTACAAGACATATCTCATCGGTGACATGGAGAAGGCCCGGGAGATACAAGAAAAGGCTATCGACTTTGCGGACATGGTGGTGAAGAACGGCTTCCACGGCAACCTCAAGGCTTTGCTGTCCGAGCGGCTGGGGATAGACTGCGGTGCTCCGCGGCCACCTGGGGAAGCCCCTTCGGAGGAGCAGCGTGCTCACATCGTGGCCGCTTCTGCCGAGATGGGCATCGGTCGGGTAGCCGTTACCCACGGCGACGCCTAGGTCTGTAATCAGGAGGACGATCATCCCTGCCAAATACTTTGCTCTGAAATACCCGATGGCCTCGCCGTTCAAGACGGGCCTGGCGACCCTGAAACGTCTTGGTCTGAAGGCCGAGGCGTCGATGGTGGACGATATCGAGACTGCGGACGAGTTCTCCGAGGTGATGATCAGCGCCCACGCGCCCGCGGCTGTCGGCGAGCAGCGACTCAACATCGCGGCCACCGACGAGCCGTTTCGGAGGCTCTCCATCGATACCATCGTCGCCTATGTCAAGGCGGCCAGCCGGTATCCCCATGTAAGACAGGTCAATATCCACTTCGCCCCAAAGCGATATGTGGCTGATTCGCAGCCCCACGGCCAGGAGGGTGACTACGACCTGCTGATCGACGGAGTGCGGGAGATCGCGGCGTTTGCAGATACCCGCGGCATCGAGATTGTAATGGAGAACATCAACGCCTACTGGACTGACCTCGGAGACGACGTTCAGGCCGAGGACGTTGACTGGTCCGACAGGAACGTCTACTTCGGCATGGCGCCGGAGGAGTGGGCCCAGACCTGCGAGGACGTGGACCGGCCCAATGTGGGCTTGTGCCTGGATTCCAGCCACACCTGCACGTATGGCCATACCTTCCCCGAGGAGCAGCGTGAGGAGCGCATCTTGGCGTTTCTGGCCAAGCCGCACCTCATACGGCATGTCCACTGGAACGACAATTATCTGTACGACATGCGGGGTCGTACAGACTCCCACGCCATGGTCGGTAAGGGCACACTACCGGAGGAGCTGCATCGGGGCATCAAGTACCTGGACGCAACGCTTCTTCTAGAGCACTTCTACTCGGTGGAAGGGCTCGAAGAAGAGCTGGCGTACATCGACTCGTTGTAGGGCAATGCTGCCGCGTGGTGTTACCCGATTGTGGGAGGGCAGGTCACAGACCTGCCCTCCATTGTTTAGGGACGGAGGATTGGTTTGGCCGATGATCCCATATCAGGCGTTACGACGCTGACGTTCGACATATTTGGGACGGTGCTGGACCTTTCGGGCACGCTCGTGCCTGCGTGCGAGGGCTTTTTGGAAGGGCGAGGTGCTGTTGTAGACGGCGCCGCTTTGTGGACGCTGTGGCGGGCGCGGCAGCGTGTTGAGCAGTATCAGGACACGCTGTTGGGCAATGGGCACTCTGGGTACCTGGAGACGTGCCGCCGGGCGTTGGTGTACTGCCTGCGCCAGCATCGGATTGAGGTGTCGGACGATGATGTTCTGGAGTTCATGAACGTCTGGCGTGAGCTGCAGCCCTATGAGGACGCCCTGCGAGGCCTGGAGCAGATGGCGGGGCGCTACAAGCTAGTGGCGCTATCGAACGGCGACGCCTGGTTGCTGGAACACCTTGTTTCGGAGAACATCAGGTTCGCGTTTGATGCGGTGATCTCGGTGGACGAGGCCGGTCATTTCAAGCCTCATCCTTCGGTGTACCGGATGGCCGCGCGGCGGTTGGGCGTGGAGCCGTCGAGCGTGATGATGGTGGCGGCCCACTCCTTCGACATCATGGGCGCTCGGGCATCCGGGTACAGGGGTGCGTACGTGAACCGGTATGGGCTGCCGCCGGAGGACTCGCCCTATCAGCCGGATCTGGAAGTGACTGACTTCCTGGAGTTGGCCGCGAGTCTTGAGAAATCAAAGAGTCAGTAGTGGATTCCCGGTCCTGAGCCGCCGCCGGCTGCTATGGCGTCCCCGGTGATGGAGCCAGCTTTGGGAGACGCGAGGAATGCGACCACGTAGGCTATCTCCGTCGCGTCGATGAGTCGGCGAACCGTGTTGCGCTGCGCCATCCCCTCCTCGATCTCCGTCCCCGATACACCTTCGGCTCTGGCACGTGCCTCCACGAGCCCGGCGGTCGCCTCTGTGCGGGTGGCTCCGGGGTGGACAACGGTGACGTTGATGCCATATGGGCCTAGCTCGTCGGCCATGTTCTTGGTCATGGCGGACACGGCGACGTTGCGCATGCTGCCGATGGTGGAGCCCGAGGAGCGAGCTGCCATCCCGCTGATGTTGATGATCCGCCCCCAGCCGCGCTTCTTCATCAGCGGCGCAACCTCTCTGGCGCATCGAAGATAACCCATCACCTTGACGTTCATGTCGTCCCAGAACAGATCGTTCGTGATCTCCTCAAGAGAGGGCACGTGGCCTTGGCCTCCTGGCTTCGCAGCGTTGTTGACCAAGATGTCGATATGACCCAGGGCTTTGGTGGCCTTCTGGACCAGGTTGCGGACCGCATCGTCGTTGCCGGTGTCCGCCTGTATTGGGATGATTCGCCGGCCTGTCTCTGCCTCAAGCTCGCGAGCGGTCGCCTCAAGGGCCTCAAGGCTCCTTGCGGCGATTACGACGTCGACGCCTTCGCGGGCGAGCTCTCTGGCAATGGCTTTACCTATGCCCTTGCTGCCGCCGGTCACGATCGCTGTTTTGTTGGTGAGTTCGAGGTCCATGGTGTGCCCTCCTGCCGGCTGTGGGGTCCCTGGGTCC
This sequence comes from uncultured Chloroflexota bacterium, assembly GCA_913030785.1. Lineage (GTDB taxonomy): Bacteria > Chloroflexota > Dehalococcoidia > Lucifugimonadales > CAJWER01 > CAJWER01. The sequence goes on from CAJWER010000059.1 coordinate 6,870, forward strand.
CCACCCCCAAAGAAATTTAAGAACTAAATGTGAGGGGCGCCCTCATACACCCGGCCCTTCAACAGGCTCAGGACAGGCGGCGGGGCCGTGCCCCTCTGCACACCCAATTCTGACGCTCCGTCCTCCCCTCCCGGGGCAGTGCCGGCCATTGGGTGAGACTCGGGTCCCGCGTCGTGGTCTGCAATCTCAGCACATCGTGGTCGTGTCAGGCTGCTAGAGTAGTCTATCATTCTGCTATTTGGCGATGGGACGGTATGGAAAAGGAGCGACAACTTTGAAAGGCATGGTAGTGACGCCGCAGCCTCGGGCCGCCGAGGTGGGGATTGAAGTGCTGAGGGCCGGTGGCAATGCGGTAGACGCCGCGGTTGCGGCGGCATTCGTTCAGGGAGTGACTGACCCGCTTAATTGCGGCATCGGCGGGCTTGGCTGGATGACGGTGTATATGGCGGGTCCTCGTGAGGATACATACTTGGACTTCTGCGCCAGGGTCGGTTCTCTGGCTAAAGCGGACATGTGGGTGGACGATGTCCTTGGAGCGAGCCCGGACGGCGGAGGGTACATCCTCAGGGGCGACGTCAACGAGCTTGGCTACCAGTCGATCGGCGTGCCGGGGGCGGTCGCCGGACTGCATGAGGCGCTGTCCCGGTGGGGCACCCTGGACTGGGAACAAGTCCTACGCCCGGCCATCTCGCTCGCCCGACCACCTCGGGCCATCTCGTCAATCCTCTCGCCTCGGGCGATGTCGCCAGCCCGTCCGCGCTTGTGCTTTTCGTGTGATTCGAGGTCCTCAACAACATCGTTTCCAGTTCCGCTGGTGTCGGCACCAATCTTGTGTTCCTCCTCGGCTATCGCGCCTTCACCATTCCCAGGAGGTGGTGGCGGTGGTGGTCTACGGCGTGAGGGTTTGGGGATTATTCTCCCGCAATTGAGGCAGGCGTAGACTCCGGGTTTGATATGACGTCGACCGCGCTTGGGCACCTCACATTCACAGGCTGCATCACCGAGCATAGCGGGCGGAAAATGGTCCTCTTTTTGATGGTTCTCCTGCGTCATAGAGGTTGGTGGTGACACCATGCCGAGAGTAGGTTGATTGCTGAGGAATGGGGGGCGTTGCCCATGGAGGTGCCACCTGCTCTCACAGCAATGCTGGCAGGAGAGCAGGGCGAGACCCGACAAAAGGCCGCTCGCTTGGTCATCGACTTGGCAGACTCTGCCGGTGCGAGCGGCTTCATCGAGGTTGACCAAGCGCACGTCTCAGGAGTTTCGGTCATCACCGGCGGTCATGGATTACGGCGTTTTCTCACCGACTTGGCAGGTGATGACAGTGGCGTCGTCGTAATCCCGACGACGCTGAATTCCGCAGGTTGTGATAAGGAGAAAATGGCCGAAATGGGGATTGAATGGGTGGATTTTCTTGAGCAGCAATTTGAGATTATCGAAGCCTATAAGCGGCTCGGAATCGAGGCCACCCTGTCGTGCACCCCCTATGACCGCGGCATCGAATTGGCCGCCGGAATCGCCTCTTGGGCTGAGTCGAATGCGGTATGTTATGCGAATTCATGGAGTTCACTGATTACCAATCGCGAATCCGGCCTCAGTGCTCTGGCTACCGCACTCACCGGTTATGCCCCGCTTTGGGGCTTGCACATCGAGGAAAATCGACGTCCGAATATTCACGTTACGGTTACCTGCGAGATGTCCGACCTGACCGACTGGTCGATTCTTGGAGATTGGATTGGCAAGCAGGTTCGCCCTGAATGGGAATTGCCGTGGGGAATGATGCCCCTGATATCCGGCCTGCCCGACCATGCCAATTTCGCCCAGCGCAAGGCACTGACCTCGTCGGCGGCCAATTACGGTTGCCCGATGTTATGGGTCGAGGGTGTTTCCGAAGTACCCGATCTTGGCGACGAGCACCGCTGGCAGGGTGAATTGGAGTTCAATCAATCCGACCTCGCAACCCGCTACACCGACCTCGCTCCGAGGGGAACTGTCGACCTCGTCGTCATCGGCTGCCCACAGGCAGGGCTGGAAGAGATTCGGCATACTGCGGCGGCGGTGCGCACCCATATCGAATTGGGGCGAAGAATCCCCGACCAACGCCTATGGCTCTTCACCAGTGGTCATAATTACGAATTGGCCGAAGCCGATGGCAGTATTGGCATTCTTGAGGAAGCCGGGGCTCTGGTCTTACGAGATACCTGTCCGGAAGTAACGCCCTACAATCGCAGTCGTTACAACCATCTGCTGACCAATTCTCTGAAGGCCGAGCATTACCTGACCAGCGGCCTCAATCGGCTTCCGACCAGCGTCGCCGGAATCGAGGCCTGCGTCGCCCACGCTTTTGACTCAAATTTAGCCACCGGCGCCCGGCCTGAATTATCGGTCACATCTTCACCAGCGCAGCAAAGCGCCAAGACGATTCAGCCTGGCCCGGCAACCCTCACCGGATTCTCTCTTCCCAGTCAGGTCGAGTGGTCGGTAAGCGGTCGCGCTCTGGTGAGCGATGTGGCAATCACCTATCTCGGATATGTTAATCGGGACAGTGGGGTTGTCGAAGAACCCGGTCATCCGCTCGATGGACAGTCAATCGAAGATACCATTCTCATCTATCCAAAAGGTTCGGGCTCGACCGTTGCACCATACGTTCTGATGGGACTGATTTACACCGGAAAAGGACCCAAGGCCATCGTCAACAGCGAGGTCTGCCCACTCACCCTGCCCGCCGCCTCACTACTCGGTCTGCCCTACGGCCATGGGTTTGACGAGGACCCCTGTATGGAGATCAATGACGGAGACCTCGTAGAGATGCACTTGAAGGATGGCAAGGTCGTGCTCGATGTCGTGGCCCGGGTCGGTGATGCATGAATGCGTTGTCTCATAACCGGTGGTGCCGGCTTTCTAGGGAGCCATCTGGCTGAGACCTTACTGGTTCACGGCCATGAGGTGGTGGTCGTCGACGACCTGTTTCGCGGTAAGAAAAAGAATCTCGATGATTGCAAGGGCAGTCCCGGCTTCTTCTACGTCAAGGGTGATGCCTGCAAACTCGAGGACCTCGAGAAGGGGGTCGAAGCACTGGGTGATGTCGACCTCATCTTCCACCTCGCGGCGATAAACGGCACCCTTTGGTTCCACGAGCGTGCAGATTCGGTGGTCGAAGTGAACATCAATGCCACCATAGCCGCCCTGAAATTGGCCGAGCGTCACGCCGCTCGCCTAGTCTTCACATCTTCCCCCGAAGCCTATGGCGAGGTCGATGAGCAACCGATGGGAATCGGCGGCGACTCCCTTTTCGACAACCCCTCCCTGCACCAGCGACACTCCTATGGGGCGAGTAAATACCTCGGTGAAATCCTCGTGCAACACGCGGTGCGCAGCAAGGATATCGATTGTCGTGTGGTGCGACCCTTCAACGCCTACGGTCCACGTTGCCCGGGCAATGACTACGGGCAGGTGGTGTCGATTTTCCTTGAGAAGACCAAGGTGGGACGCCCTCTCACCGTGCACGGAGATGGCTCCCAGACCCGCTCTTTCTCTTGGGTCGGCGATATCGTCGAGGGGATCATGCTGGCGGGGACAACCGATAACTCGCTGACCGACGGTGAGTCTTTGGCCGGCTATACATGGAATATTGGTTGGCCTGAGGAGACGACAATAGCCGACTTAGCACAGATGGTGCGTGATGTCACCGGGGAGGATACCGGGATGGTCACGACCAAGGGTTACCCCGGAGACAGTTCTCGAAGAATCCCAGATATCTCCGATGCTGAAGCCGAGTTGGGGTGGCGGCCGCTGACCAATCTGGCCGACGGCCTGGAGAGGACCTGGAATTATCTGAACCGGGATAATGTGAGAAAAAATTGAAGCGCTAACTTGAAGAGTCGGCACCACTTTCAAATCGTGATGGAAATGAATGACGGAGATTTAGGGTCGCCTAAAGGTGATGCTGATACGGGGATGTCCGAATATCACCATAATACCCCTAAACGCCGTGATGAAGCAGATTCCGCGGCTAAGCGAATCACTCTGGTCGGCGCTTTGGCGAACCTGATTCTTACCTTGGCCAAAGCGTTTGTCGGCGTTGTCGGCCATTCCGCCGCCTTGGTCGCCGATGCGGTGCATTCAGCCGCCGATCTGATTTCTGATTTCGTCGTCTGGGTGGCGATAATTCTCGGTAGTCGCGAAGCCGATGAGAATCATCCTTACGGACATCGGCGTTTTGAGACCATGGCGACCCTGGTGGTCTCGATTCTCATCATATTCTCGGCGATTGTCATCATCAGGGATTCGATTTTGAGAATCGATTCGCAACAGATGACTTCACCGACACATCTGGCGTTGGTGGTTGCAGCTCTGGCAATCGTGGTAAAAGAGGTGCTCTATCGCCTCACCATCAGAGTCGGTCGCAGATACCACCTGCCGCTGATCAATGCCAATGCCCACCACCATCGCTCCGATGCGTTTTCCTCGGTCGCGGCTTTCATCGGCATCGCCGGTTCGATTCAAGGGGTGGCGATGCTCGACCTGATTGCGGCGATGGTGGTCGGTCTGATGCTGTTTCGAGTCGGTTTGAAACTCGGTTGGGAAGCACTGCTGGAAATGAGCGATATCGGCGTCGATGAGGAGACCTTGTTGATTATCCAGGAACTCATCGTCAGCGAGCCCGACGTCGTCGCCCTACACCTGCTGAAGACCCGCCATATCGGTGGTGAGATACTGTGTGAGATGCATATCCAAGTGCCGCCGCGAATCACCGCCTCGGCCGGGCATCAGATCGCTGAGCGAGTCCGGCTGGCCATCATCAAAGGTGTGCCGCGAGTGGCTGAGGTCACTGTCCACGTCGACCCTGAAGACGATGAAGAGGGTACGGTGATTCTCGCCCGACGCCAGGACCTGCTGGCTGAATTGCAGACAATAGTCAACGACTTCCCCAACGTGGAACAGATTGGTGAGCCGCTCCTGCATATGTTATTCTCCGGCTGCGAAGTCATAATGGCCCCGAAAATCAGCGGCGACCTCGATTCGATACAGTTGACCGCCGCCTCTCTGGTAGAGGCGATTGAGGCCAGCGATTCTTTCGTCAAAGCGACGGTTCACCTGCGCTTGGGCGACCTTCCAGCGGCCACTTCAGCCTAGGGTTGACAATCATAACCCCATCCATCGGGTGCGGGGGTCAGGCGATACGAGCCGTGTTGGCACAGTGATGACAGGGTTGCCCCACCTTGAATCGCTGAGATGGTAGAGGCGGGAGCGAGGATATTTCGCACCCCGAGAATACACAATTCCGCCACTGCACCCTCGGGCAGTTCATAACTCTGGAGAAGTTCACACTCCAGCGCCGCCAGAGCCAAGGGAAAAGTCGCCGGCCAATCACCTTCAGTGGGGCTTTGAGCCCGGTCGACCTCGATGATTCCCCATTCAGATTCATCGGCTGGAAGTGCTTTGCTGGTGGCGGCGACAATCGCCGCCATCTCACGACTTGATGGCAGGACATGCAGTGTGATTCGCCCGTTTTCACCTAGGTTGACCAAGGTATCACGCTTACGGCCATCTCGGTCTTGCGAAAGTGAGATCGCTACCAATGGAGGATTGTTGGAGACCACTGCAAGCGAAGATAATCCAGCCAGGTTATCGATTCCTTCACCCGACCTGGTCGAGGCCAGTACCAGCGGTCGCGGCGAGATGATTCCGTCGAGCAGTGCTCGGCGCTGCTCAAATCCCAGCCCGGCGGTGGCAATCGAGGTGAATCCAGTGGGGTCGCCCTCGCGACCATCACCACTGGCCTGCCCTTCTCCACCTCCGCTGGCCTGATCCTTTCCACCGGCAGTGGCCGAATCTCCGGATTCACCGGATTCGGTATCTGGAGATGGTCGCCAATCTTCACCTTCCTGCAGATGCTCAAACCACTCTTCGAGCACGCCATCATCAATCTCTTGAATCGCATGTGCAGTGAAATCTCGATAGGCCTTCCATGCCGCTAACCCAGACTTGTCTCCGCCGCGCTCAGCGGCGGTGCCGAGCCGTTCTTCTTTGCGGGCAATCGAGTCATCGGCATAGCGAACACACAGGCGCAAGAAACCTTTGACCACCTGCTTGTCATCGACCACAACAGCACCTCATAGGTCGAGCAATTTCATAATCCGAGCAACATGTCCGGTCGCCTTGACATTGTACAGCGCCTGGGTCAACACACCATCGGGGCTGATGATGAAGGTCGAGCGGGCGCAACCCATGTAGGTCCTGCCGTAGTTCTTCTTTTCGCGCCAAGTGCCATAGGCGCTGTGAATGGTCATATCCTCGTCGAGCAGAAGCGGGAAATTGAGGTCGTATTTGGTGGTGAATTTATCATGGCTCTTACCGCTGTCCTTGGAGACGCCGAGCACGACTACATCGGCGCTTGCAAGGCTCGCTAAATTATCGCGGAAATCACATGCCTGTTTGGTACATCCCGGAGTGCTGTCCCTGGGGTAGAAATACAGGATGACGATTTTTCCCTGACCGTTCAACTCGGCCAGTTCATAGGTGGTTCCGGAGTTATCGGTGGCCGAGAATAGGGGGGCAATCTGGCCAATCTCCAAGTTGACTACTTCGCTCATACCGAGGCGATTTCTCTTTCGCAGACAAGTCTTTCGCAGCACCATCCACAATCCGGAAGGCGCTGAACTCGACCTTGAGGGACGAAATTTGTGTTGGCGCAGGATTAGGACCGCTATTATCTTCGACAATACATGTACCGACGCGTGTTGATTACGGAAGTATGCTAGCCTGCCTTTTGATGTTGCTCCTGGGTGCCGCCCGGATGAGTCCTCAAATCACCTCACCTACATTGGATGACTCGATGAATGACACGACATTTATTCAAGCCCGGTCACTTGAACAATGCCCCTTTAATTAACGACGACTCGGGTCAGAACAGTTCTGTGGTAATCGAAGGCGAGAAGTTAGGAGAAAAGGCTCTAATGGCTAATCAACATAATCCCCACTCCGCCTCGCGGGTTGAGCAGGAATATGGTATGTCACTCAGTGGTACGAATACAGGGAGAATGTAAACGAGAGATTCGAACTTCCGATTCAATGCAAATCGCATAGTAATATATGGAGGGGGTATAGTCGAGGATGGCGTCGGCGATTCATCTATAACCTTCCTAATCACAATAGTCACCATGGCGGCTGCGCGTATGTCTAGGCGTTGCCGCAAATTCCTACGCCGGATTCAGCGCACAAAAACCACCTACCAACTACAGGAAATCGCCTCTGAGGTGCAAGCCGATCTAGAGCGCCGTAACCTGTCATATGACGAGGCTTTGACTCTGGGTAATCAAATCCATGTACATGGTGATTCGCTTCCCGAAGCAGGAATAATCTACGCCATCTCCGACCGCGATGCGTATCGCCGAACCCTCGAACTATATCTCAAGGACAGTATCCTTACCAAGACCGAACAATTGCTGTTGTGGGAAGAGCGTCGCCGACTTGGCATCTCCCAGGAAGAGCACGATAATCTGCTCGAACAGTTGCTGTTACAGTGGGAGCGCCAAGGCAAGAACGTCACCGTCCATCGCTGGAACAAACCTGGTAAGGGTGCCGAGGGAGGTGAAGTCAGTGGGTCGTGAACGCCT
>CAJWER010000060.1 GCA_913030785.1 uncultured Chloroflexota bacterium
CGAGCCAGAACCCGAGCCCGAGCCTGAGCCCGAGCCCGAGCTTGAGCCCGAGCCCGAGCCCGCGGTGGACGCCGATGCAAGTGACAAAGGGTCTGAGGAAAAGGACGAACAGTGATCCAGATATATTCCAGACTAAAGGTCGCGGATAACTCCGGGGCCCGGACGATAAGCTGCATTGGAGTTCCTGGCGGCAGCGGGCGTCGTTACGCACGACTTGGTGATGTCATCGTGGCATCTGTGAAAGAGGCTGTGCCGGCTTCGGCTGTGCGCAAAGGGGAGGTAGTCAGGGCGGTCATCGTCCGTGCCAAGAAGCCTCATCGTAGGCCCGACGGCTCACACATTCGATTCGACGAAAATGCGGCAGTCATCATCAATGAGGATCGCATGCCGCGTGGGACGCGCATATTCGGCCCGGTTGCGCGGGAACTGCGAGACAAGGACTTTATGCGCATCGTGTCCCTGGCCCCGGAGGTGCTCTAAGGTGAAACTTCGAACCAGTGATAATGTACTCATAATCAAGGGTCGCGATCGGGGCAAGCAGGGCTCCATCACGCAGGTACTCCTGGACAAGCAAAAGGTGATTGTCGAGGGAGTAAACGTCGTAGTGCGCCATACCAAGGCCACCGGGACGGTCAGGCAGGCGGGCATCATCCAAAAGGAGATGCCTATGCACTCCGCCAACGTGATGCTTATCTGCACGCACTGCAACCGCCCTACGAGGGTAGGATCCAGAAGACTCGCAGATGGGACGAAAGCACGAGTGTGCACCCGTCAAGGGTGTCAGGAAGTGATCGAGTGACCACCGAAAACGACAAAGATAACGAGCAGACCGAGGCTCCGAAGCCGGCAAAGGCTCGCCGTACCACCAAAGACGGCGCAAAAGCTAAGCCCAAAACGGTCGCTAAAAGTAAGGCGAAGGCCAAGAGCACTCGTGCGCCTCGAGGAAAGGCTAAGGCTGCGGCTTCGGCAACCAACGACGTCGCAAAAGTCGCGCCTGAGCCACTAGCCGTGCCGCGACTACTCACGAGATACAGGGACGAAGTAGCGGGCACCCTTATCAAGGAGTTCGAGTACAGAACGCCGATGCAAGTGCCTCGATTGACCAAGATACTCCTGAACATAGGGATTGGGGCCGAGGCCATTCAGAACTCAAAGGCGATAGAGAGTGCCAGTCGCGACCTGATGCTTATTTCTGGCCAACATCCGATCACGACGCGCGCGCGCAAATCGATCGCGGCGTTCAAGGTTAGAGAAGGAATGCCGATGGGGTTGACGGTCACCCTCCGGAATCGCAGGATGTACGAGTTCTTCGACAGGCTTGTCAGTTCCACGTTGCCGCGCATCCGGGACTTCCGCGGAGTGTCGAGGGAGTCTTTCGATGGTCGTGGCAACTACGCCCTTGGGATCAGTGAGCAGGTCATATTCCCTGAGATCGAATATAATTCGGTAGATCGAATCAGGGGACTACAGGTGGTGGTGGTTACCTCCGCCAATACAGATCGCGAAGGTCTCAGACTCCTGGAGTTGCTTGGAGTGCCATTTGCGCGGTCCGAGGAAGAATTAGCAGTGGCGTAAAGCCACCATGCCCTGGAAAAGAGCGAGGTCGATTTGGCCAAGAAATCCAAAATAGCGAGCTGGAAGAAGCCAAAGCGCTTCGCCGTACGGGAGTACAACCGCTGCAATCGCTGCGGTAGGCCCCGTGCGTACATACGGCACGTCGGGCTTTGCCGGATATGCTTCAGGGAGTTGGCCCTGGTGGGCATGCTGCCTGGCATCCGCAAGGCTAGTTGGTAAAGTGCGGCGGGCTTAGGAGATAGTATGGCGGTAACAGATCCAATAGCAGACATGCTGACGCGCGTTCGGAACGCAATATCAGCTCACCATGACACGGTGGGGATGCCGACATCCAAAACCAAAGTGGCCTTGGCGAAGATCCTCAAAGAAGAGGGCTTCATCGAGGACTACACGGTTGCCAAAGGCTCCGGACCTCAGGGGGAGTTGAAGGTGGCCCTTCACTACCGTGGCGAGGGGGACTCGGCCATCTCCGGCATTAAGCGCGTGAGCAAGCCGGGACTTCGGGTGTATGTCGGAAAAGGCGAGATTCCACGCTTCTATGGGGGACTAGGAGTGGCTATTCTCTCCACCTCCAAGGGTGTGATGACCGGAAAACAGGCGCGGACTGAAGGTGTCGGCGGAGAGGTGCTGTGCCATGTCTGGTGAGGAGTCGACGTTATGTCGAGAGTAGGGTCCCAGCCTATACCGGTGCCCAGTGGCGTCGATGTCTTGATCAGCGGCAACGAGGTCACTGTAAAAGGTCCGAAGGGTAAGCTGCAGCAGCGGTTCGACCCGGATATGATCTTGAGCGAAGAAAATGGCGTGGTCCAGGTCGGACGTCCGACTGACCAGCGCCAACATCGAGCGCTCCATGGCCTGACCAGAACCCTCGTCGCAAATATGATTCAAGGTGTCAACGAGGGGTATGTGAAGACACTGGAGTTGGTGGGAATCGGCTATCGTGCCCACCAGTCTGGCAAAAACGTTTCCTTAAGCGTCATGCTCAGTCACACTGTGGAGGTGGAGGCGCCTCCAGGTATTGAGCTAACCGTTGAAGGAGCCAATATCGTTCGCGTAAGTGGGGCGGATAAGCAGGCGGTTGGACAAGTGGCCGCCACGATGAGGGCCGTGCGCCCGCCAAATGCCTACACCGGCAAAGGCATCCGCTACCAAGGCCAGCAGATTAAGCTGAAGCCGGGCAAGAGTGCCAGGAGGGCGCTAGAGTAATGGTGAGGGGAACCAAAACAAACAAGTTTAGGCGGAACGCCCGCCACATCAGGGTCCGACGCCGCATCAAAGGGATATCGGCACGACCACGACTAGCTATCTTCAGGAGTCTGAGCCACGTATACGCTCAGGTGATCGACGATACTCAGGGGATAACGCTGGTCGCTGCGTCTAGTCTTGAGAGCGACGTTCGCACTCAAGTGGACGGCAAGCCAAAAGTGGAAGTATCCAAGCTTGTGGGTGCTCTTGTAGCACGTCGGGCTGTCGAAAAGGGCGTGTCTACCGTTGTATTTGACAGGGGGGGGCACAAGTATCACGGACGAATCAAAGCCCTCGCCGATGCAGCGCGACAGGGAGGTCTAATTTTCTGATGGTTGGACGCCGACAATCAGGACGCCAGGGCAGAGACACCGATGATGGTGGTATCACAGAGAGAGTCGTTAAGATCTCCAGGGTCTCGAAGGTCCACAAGGGCGGTCGTCATCTCAGCTTTAGCGCCCTCGTGGTCGTTGGTGATGGAGAGGGACGCGTTGGCCTAGGCTTGGGCAAGGCCTTAGCAGTGCCGGACGCTGTTCGGAAAGGCGGGGTCAACGCTCGCAAAAACATGATTAAAGTGCCGTTGACCGGCAGCACTATACCCCACGAAATCGTCGTTCGGTATGGAGCTGCTGAAGTGATGCTCCGCCCAGCCCCTCCGGGAACGGGCGTTATCGCAGGCGGTTCTGTCAGGGCGGTGGTTGAGTTGGCGGGGGTGAAGGACATCACCACGAAGGCTCGCCGCAGCACCAATCCAATCAATAGCGTCAAGGCGACTTTCAAGGGTCTGTCGATGCTCAGGGACGTAGAGACCGAGCTGGCAAAGCGTAGGCAGCTGGTAGAGTCTCCCCCCCCTCCGCGTCGGCAGTCACGACAGTCCCAGCGACGGCGATAGAGGAGAGCCGCAGCTATGGGCAAGATTACCGTCACACTCAAAAAAAGCGTAATTGGCTTTCCCCGGGACCAACGCGGGACCGTCGCGGGACTAGGGCTTCGCAAGCTCCACCAGACAGTGGAGCACGAAGACACCGCGACCATCCGCGGCATGGTAAACAAAATTATCCATTTGGTAGAGGTCACAGAGATCCCTGCCAAGAAGTAGTCGCTCGTTCTCAAGTACAAATTGAGAACATTGATGACCAACCGATTTGCCCGCAGACTGTTGGGCAGTGGAGACGATTCCGAGAACAACTATGAAACAGCACGAATTATCATCGCCGAGAGGCGCCAGAAAGACCCGCAAGAGGGTCGGTCGAGGAGACGGTAGCGGTAACGGTAGCTTCTCCGGTAGAGGGATGAAGGGACAAAACTCCCGGAGCGGCGGCGGCGTGCGCCCCGGATTTGAGGGCGGCCAGCTAGCGTTGATCAAGGGGCTTCCCACGATGAGGGGGTTCACCAATAGATTCCGCAAGGAGTTTAGCGTCGTCAACCTTGACAGTCTGTCGAGGTTCGACGTTGACAGCGAAGTCACAATCCAGGCCATGCTTGGTAAAGGCCTGATCAGGGATGCAAAGGTCCCAGTGAAGATTCTTGGTCGAGGTGAGGTGGCGGGCCCCCTGACTGTCGAGGCGCACCGATTCTCGGATTCGGCTCGACAGAAAATTGAGGCGGCAGGCGGAGTTGTGAAGGAGATCGCCGAGTGAGACAGGCACGGGCCCCGAGGCAATCAGAGGTATCCAGGCCGCAACTCATCCAGTCGATGATCGACGCGATGCGTGTGCCGGATCTTCGTGCCAAAATTCTTTTCAGCCTGGCTATGCTGGTGGTCTACCGGTTCATATCCCATGTACCGGTACCGGGTGTCGATCCTCAGGCGCTGTCTCAGGCTTTTGAAGCTAACGCTCTGCTCGGGTTCTTGGATCTGTTCAGTGGCGGTGCTCTAGTAGGCATGAGTGTGGCCGCGCTGGGAGTCTATCCGTATATTACTGCTTCCATCGTGATGCAGATATTGACGCCTGTGATACCGCAACTCAAGGCTCTATCCCAGGAGGGAGAGTTCGGACGGCAGCGGATCAACCAGGTTACACACTGGCTGACTATTCCCGTCGCCTTTTTCCAGGCCTGGGGCACGCTAACGTTCCTGCGTGCGTCTCCTGTGTTCCCCGACGTCCAGTTCGGGCTCAACGTCACCATGATGGCTATGCTCTTCTCGATGGTCGCGGGAACGATGGTGAGCGTATGGCTCGGCGAGCTCATCACCGAGCGGGGTCTCGGCAACGGCATATCCCTGATAATTTTCGGCGGCATCGTCGCCCGGTTCCCGCAGGTAGTGGGTCGCGGTTTCCTGGAAAGTGACCAGGCCGCTGGACTGCTTCTGCTCGGTCTGTTCGGGCTTGGGATAATCTACGTGATAGTTATGTTCACTGAGGCCCAGCGTCGGGTACCGGTGCAGTATGGACGCAGCGTATTCAGGGGTGGCAAGATGCAGCGCCAGAGCGGTGCCACCTTCCTACCTCTGCGTGTAAATTCAGCGGGGATGATTCCGTTGATCTTTGCGTCGTCGATGATGATACTGCCTATTACTGTAGCTAGCTACTTTACTACCGGGCTGACCGATAGCATGTTTGTCAGGGCGGCGCGTTTCTTCTCGGACGCCCTGGACCCGTCAAGGTTCCCATATTTTGCCGGTCTGTTTATCTTGGTGGTCCTGTTCACGTTCTTCTACACGATGATCGTATTCCAACAGCAAAATCTCGCAGAGAACCTGCAGAGGAACGGAGGATTCATACCGGGAATACGACCCGGTCGTCCGACTCAGGAGTACCTCAACCGTGTGATCATTCGGATTACGTGGGCTGGGGCCTTCTTCCTCGGGACCGTCGCAGTGCTGCCATTCTTTGCCAGGATCGCAACGGATGTCCGCGCCCTGACGATTAGCAGCTTCGGTTTGCTGATCATGGTAGGTGTGGCCCTGGACACGATGAGGCAGCTGGAAGCGCAGCTTATGATGCGTAACTATGAAGGGTTCATCCGCTAGCTGTGACTCATCGAGTGATCTTGCTTGGTCCGCCAGGAGCGGGAAAGGGCACGCAGGCGGCCAGGGTAGCTGAGAGCCTGTCTGTGCCGAAGGTCGCCTCGGGCGATCTGTTTCGGGATCATCAGGCGAGAGATACTGAGCTTGGGAGGCTGGCCCGCACCTGCATGGAGCGGGGAGACTTGGTTCCCGACGACATTACCATCCGCATGGTGATGGAGTGGGTCGAAGCCCACGAAGGTGAGGGCGGTTTCTTACTGGACGGCTTTCCGAGGACCCTGGCCCAGGCCGAGGCGTTGGATCGGGAGATGGTGGAGTCAGGTGGGATCGACCGAGCGCTCTATATCAATGTAAATACTGAGGAACTGTACAGGCGTCTGGCGGGCAGATGGATCTGCCGTAGTTGTCAGACACCGTGTCATGAGCATTCGTCGCCACCGGCGGTGGCTGGCAAGTGTGATCGATGTGGCGGAGATCTCTACCAAAGAGACGATGACAATGCGGAGGCGGTTCAGAAGAGACTTGGAGTCTTCTTCAAGGAAACCGAACCGCTGGTCCAGTTCTACCGTGAAGCAGGGATTTTGCGAGAAGTAGACGGCGTTGGCACAGTCGATGGTGTTGGAGCGGCGTTACTAGAGACTGTTGCGGAGTAGTGCTCCAAGGTCTTGTGCTGATGCGGAGATATTGGAACTGAAGGAATCGGATCGAGTGAGACCAGGAGTTAGATCATCGGAAATTCACCGGCACTGGGAACGATGAAGCACAGTGGCATCACGATAAAGTCCGTTCGGGAGCTGGACTCGATGCGTGAGGCCGGTCGCATCGTTTCAGTCGCCAAAGTGAAGTTGTCTGAAGCGATTGAGCCTGGCGTGACGACTGCAGAGTTGGATAGCGTGTTTGAGGCGGAGATACGCAGGCAGGGTGCAGTGCCGTCGTTTTTGGGGCTGTACGGTTTTCCGGCAACTATATGTACCTCGTTCAACGAGGAAATTGTGCACGGCATACCGTCGGATCGAGTTGTTCAATCCGGCGATATTTTGAGTCTCGACGTTGGGGCAGTTGTCGAGGGATTTCACTCCGACAGCGCTTTTAGCTTGGGAGTGGGCGAGATTACAGAAGAGCAGCGCAAGTTGATAGATGCCACCAGGGAGTCGCTGAAGGCCGGAATCGGGCAGGCCAAGGCCGGGAACAGGGTCGGAGACATCTCCGCCGCTGTCCAGGCGTATGCGGAACCGCTTGGGTACGGTATCGTCCGGCAGTACGTTGGCCATGGTATCGGACGGGACCTGCATGAGGATCCTCAGGTTCCCAACTTTGGCATAGCCGGGCGTGGACCGCTCTTGCGGGAAGGCATGACTCTGGCAATCGAGCCGATGCTCAATCTGGGCACTTGGAAGACAGCGGTAATGGAGGACGGCTGGACTGTGGTGACCGCGGATGGTTCTTTGTCCGCTCACTTCGAGGACACCATAATGATCACCAGCAACGGGGCCGAGGTTCTGACCAGCCCGTGATCTACGGCGCAAAAGCGTAAAATGCCAAAAAAAGAAGCTATAGAAGTTGAAGGGGTTGTATCCGAATCCCTACGGGATGCCACCTTTAGGGTGGAGTTGGCAAACGGCCACGAGGTAATGGCCAAAATCTCCGGTAGGCTCAGGGTCCACTACATACGAATATTGCCGGGAGACAGGGTCTTGGTCGAGTTGTCGCCCTATGATTTGTCTCGCGGCAGAATAACCTATCGATTCCATAACTGATCGGGTCGCCGTTACGGGGCGTCAGAGTCGGGAGGCCGAGGTGAAAGTATCTTCATCCGTGAAGAAGAGGTGCGCCAAGTGCCGGATTGTCCGGCGCAAGGGGCGCGTGATGGTAATGTGTGAAAATCTCAGGCACAAACAGAGGCAAGGCTAGGTCAGCCTCCGCACATCTTGAGAGCGTTGCTACCGAAAGGAAAAACGCTGGGATGATGGAGATAGACGCAGAACACTGCCTGAATGGGGGAACGGTATGGCCATAGTTTCCGGCGTAAATATTCCAGACAACAAGCGCGTTGAGATCTCGCTGCAGCACGTCTACGGCATTGGGCCCTATCAGGCCAAGGATGTTGTGGACAAGGCCGGTGTGACGGGTAACCCCCGTGTGCGAGAGCTCACTGAGATGGATCTCACGCGCATCCGAGAGGTCGTCGATCGCGAGAAGCGAGTCGAAGGTGATCTCCGTCGTGAAATAAACATGAATATCAGAAGGCTCATCGACATCGGCAGCTACCGAGGATCACGACACCGTCGTGGCCTGCCCGTTAGAGGCCAGCGTACTAAAACCAACGCACGAACGAAGCGTGGACGCAGGGTGCCGGTCGCCGGTCGTCGTCACACGACCACGAAGTAGTTACATGCATGATGAGGTTCGCGGAGGGCCGCAGACCAAGCTGGACGAAGCGGATGGACGGATAGAGGAGAAAAGATGCCTAGAGCGCCGAGAACGCGAAGACGGGTGCGGAAGAATGTTCCGGTGGGCCGCGCCTACATTCAGTCGACATTCAACAACACGGTGATAACGCTGACCGATCCGCAAGGCAACCCCATCGCATGGGGCAGCGCGGGTACGGTTGGATTCAAGGGATCCCGCAAGTCCACGGCTTTCGCGGCTCAGAAGGCGGCGGAGGCTGCCGCGCGTAAGGGTATGGATCAGGGCCTGCGTCAGGTCGAGGTGTTCGTTAGGGGTCCTGGTGCCGGCAGAGAAGCCGCCATTCGCACCCTCGCGACATCTGGGATAATGATTACCACGATTCGCGACGTGACACCGGTTCCTCACAATGGTTGTCGTCCACGCAATCGTCGGCGAGTGTAGCAGGGCAGGAAGTGAAAGATAGGTCGCAGACGCTCCTGCCACGCGGGTTGGGCGGACTGCTCGACGAGACATTCGCCATTTACGGGCGACATCTGTGTAGATGGCTGATTATCTCTGCGGTGATCTATCTGCCTGTGGGCCTGGTCTCGATCGGCCTTGGACAGTTGGCTGGTGGGCCGGGGGTTGCGGTTTTTACGTATGTTTTGGAAGTGGCTGGTGCTGTGCTCGCTCTTAGCGCAGTCGCCTATGGGGTAGGACAGCACTATGTCACAGGAGTGGTCGAGATACGAGAATGCTATGCGAGAGCATGGAGGATGATTCGATCTCTGATACTTCTGACGCTTGCGCCGGTGGCCGCCTTGTTGGCGGTAGCGCTGCCTTTGAATTATGGGGGCGACGTTATCGGAACTATTGTGGCAATGCTGTTGGCGCCGATCGCGATAGGCGCGGCGGTGTACTGGTCGATGGCGGTGCCAGCGGTAGTAATTGAGGAACAAAGAGCACTGGGAGCGCTGAAACGCGGATTTATCCTGGTGCAAGGTAGTTGGTGGAGGGCTTTCGGCGTCGCGCTGGTACTGATGTTGGTCGTGCTGGGCATGGCTATCGTACTGACTCTCCCGGTGGGGATTACAGCGGCGCTCTCAGGAGGCAGCCTGGCATCTCGGACCACAGCGGTCCTGATAGGAATAGGCGGCCTGGCGACCATGGTCGTGGTTCCGCCGGTGCTGATGATAGCCTGGACACTTTTGTATAACGATCTTCGGGTGAGGAAAGAAAAATACGATGTCGCTGCGATGTCCAGGGAACTGGGAATAGCCGCGACCTGACCCATCTGCGGTTCTTGTGGCAAACAATCGCCGCGGGACTATGGAGACCTCTGAAAGGGGCGAGACAACAGGAAGAATGGCACGATATACGGACCCGGTTTGCAGACAATGCCGACGCATAGGCGAGAAGCTATTTCTCAAGGGTGATCGTTGCTACACCCCGAGGTGCGCCGTCGAACGGCGAAAACGACCTCCTGGGGATCAGGTGCCGCGCAGGCGGCGCTCATCTGACTGGGCAATCCAGCTCAGAGAGAAGCAGAAGGCCCGCTTCACCTACGGAGTGCTCGAACGTCAGTTCCGCGGATACTTCGACGCCGCGAGAGATCGGCAGGGAGCGACCGGCGACCTGCTGTTGCAGATGCTCGAAACGCGTCTGGACAACGTGGTATTCAGGTTGTCTTTCGTGGACTCGCGTCGCCAGGCACGCCAGCTAGTTAACCATGGCCACTTCAAGGTCAATGGTAGGAGGCTTGACATCCCCTCTTACCAGGTCAAGCCCGGCGACAGTATTAGCTGGATGGGCACCGATGACGCCGTGCCCGAGTTTATAGAGACACTAACGGATGGACTGCCCAAGCGCCCGGTGCCTCAGTGGCTGCGCCTGGATCCAGAGAATCTGGCTGGGCAGGTGGTCACGGAGCCGAACCTGTCCGAGATAGACACAGGAATCGAATCTCGTCTAATCGTCGAGTTCTATTCCAGATAGCTCTTCGTCTTGTCTTGGCGACGGTGCCGTGGACTAGACAATAGGAGATGCCGATCACATGTTGAGTTTTCAGACGTTTGCAGCAGAAGAAACGCCAGAAGAAGAGCCGGAACAGATTCCCGATCCGGCGATTGAGGTCGTCGAGACCGATGGCCGCTACGGCAAGTTTGTCGCAGAGCCTCTACCGAAGGGCTACGGGCTGACCCTGGGCAACCCGCTCAGGCGCGTCCTGTATAGTTCGCTGCCGGGTATAGCGGTGACCTGGGTAAAAATCGAAGGTGTTCTCCACGAGTACGGGACCATTCCTCACGTTAAAGAGGAGGTCGCGGAGCTGCTGCTCAACGTCAAGGGCATCAGGCTGCGTTCCGAAGTGGACAGGCCAGGCAAACTTCGTCTCGAAGTAGCTGGCCAAGGCGAAGTGAGCGCCGGCGATATCATGGCCTCCTCTGACTTCGAGGTTGTGAATCCGGAGCTTCACCTGGCGACACTCGACTCTGATGAGTCCAAACTTTCGATTGAACTCAATGTCGAGAGGGGCATCAGCTATGCCGAAGCCGCAAGGGGCGAAGGCCTGCCCATTGGCGTGTTGCCGGTCGATGCCATATACACGCCTGTTCGCAAGGTCAACTACACCACCGAGAGCATTCGTGTGGGCCAGCGGACCGATTTCGAGCGACTCACCATCGAAATATGGACAGACGGGTCCATACCCCCAATAGATGCCCTGCAGCAGGCAGGCAATATCCTGGTGAGCCAGTTCTTCCTTTTCGGCAATGCCCAAAAAATTGCCGAGGCTACCGAAGAAGGATCGACAATAATCAACATCTCGCCGGAGAACTACAACACTGCGGTTGAGAAACTTGATCTTTCATCCAGAACCCTTAACTGCTTGAAGCGGGCCAGTCTCGACAAGGTGGGAGAGATACTGGAGATGAGTAGGGCGGAGCTACTCCAAATACGAAACTTTGGAGAGAAGTCATTGAACGAGCTCTACGACAAGCTGCGGGAAATGGACCTGTTGCCCGCCGAACTTGATCCTGAGATCCAGGATAAGGCTGCGGCGGATGACGAAGAGAAGGTCGGCGTCGGGGCTGATGCCTCCACCGACGGCGGAGAAGGAGCCGAGCTGTGAGGCATCGAATAGCTGGACGAAAGCTTTCACGACCCACCGCGCATCGTATGTCTATGCTTCGCACCGCGGTAACAGACCTGCTCAGGCACGAGACGCTGCAGACCACAGATGCCAAGGCCAGAGAGATCCGCCGGATGGCAGAGAAGGTCATCACGCGTGGCAAGACAAACACGCTGCACAGCAGACGCCTTGCTGCTGCGGTACTGCGAGACAAAAAAGTTCTCTCCAAACTCTTCGACGAGCTCGGAACGAGGTACGAGGATCGCCCGGGAGGTTATACCCGGATAGTGAAATTGGGCAACCGCAAAGGTGATGCCGCTCCGATGGCCATCATCGAGCTGATGCCTTAGTAGGCAGTGCGAGAAGCCTAATGAGGCTGGCGTTGATCGTCGAGTACGATGGAACCGTGTATGGCGGCTACCAGTACCAGAACAATGCGCCGAGTATTCAGGAGGAGTTGGAAAAAGCGATAACGAGGCTGACCCGCGAGAATACGCGCGTCAGCGGGGCCGGACGGACCGATGCGGGCGTCCATGCCCTGGGCCAGGTAGTGGTCTTCGACACCAAGGTGGAATACCCGCCCGAGACCTTCGTCAAGGCGCTGAATCACTACCTGCCCGACGACATAGCGGTTAGAGAGGCCTATAGGGTCGACCCTGGATTCGATCCGCGACGAATGGCACGGAGCCGACTATACATATACAGGATGTACACCGGTGCGACGAGATCGCCTCTGATCCGTCGGACCACCTACCGAGTCGGTGCAGGGCTGAAGTTGAAGCGAATGAGGAGAGCAGCGCGGCACCTGGTTGGGGTCCATGACTTTGCGGAGTTTGCAGGACCGTTGGAATGGCCCGATGCCAGTACCGTCCGCGAGATATTCGAGGCGAGAATTAGGTCCAAGGGAGACGAAATTACAATGGAGATCGAGGGTAACGCGTTCCTCCCTCACCAGGTGCGCCGGATGGCCGGAGCGCTGGTTGATGTGGGATTCGGGCGCCTGAGCCCCTCCGAGGTTTTGGCGATGGTGGACCGGCGCCCCGGCGCGGCGGTTGCTCGGTCGCTGCCTCCCCACGGACTTTGTCTGTCGAGAGTCAATTATGCGAATTTTCCGCCGAAAGTTGGTGCCTAGATGCAATCGTACGTAAAACATCATGTAACGAAGAAGTCCGATCTGGAGCCAGGTTGGCACGTCATGGACGCCGCAGACAAGACCCTGGGTCGATTCGCCACAGAAATCGCGGTGCTTCTCATGGGCAAGCACAAGCCCCAGTACGTCGCGAATCTGAATACCGGCGATTTCGTGGTTATCGTGAATGCCGAGAAGATCTCGGTGACCGGCAAGAAACTAGAGCAGAAGATATACTATCGCTATAGTGGATACCATGGGGGCCTGAACGAACAGAAGCTCTCGACCGTTCTTGAAAAGACTCCCGAACGCGTTATCAAGCAGGCGGTCAAAGGGATGCTCCCCAAGAATACGATGGGCAAGCACATGCTTTCCCGTTTGAAGATATACGCAGGGGAATCACACCCCCACGAGGCCCAGGTCAATGCCGGGCAGATTCAGCAGTCGGAGGAGGCCTAGTTGGAGCAGCAACAGCACTACTATTATGGCACTGGTCGGCGCAAGACGTCGGTCGCCAGGGTCAGAATTTACACTGAACAGGGTCCGATTATCGTCAATACGGCCAGGGCACGGTTGATCGATTCGGACGCGCTAGTTGCCGCGTTGGAAAAGGGTCAAGTGCGCAGTGCCGGGCTCGATCTGGTTGAGGGCGAGGAATTGCCGGCGGGCCACCCGCTGATGCAGATGGACAATGTGGTGATAACCCCGCATGTCGCGTGGTATTCGGAAGCGTCGATTGTCGAGTTGCGGCGCAAGGCGGCGGCCGAGGTGGTGCGGGTGTTGCAGGGGGAACGGCCGGTGAACCTGCTCAACCCGGAGGTCGTGCCAAGATAGGCCGTTGGTCTGTAGGCTCAACCTGGAGGTCGATGCACAAGTATTGATCTGTGGTGACGAGGCGTTGGTTTGCAATAATAGCCCCCAATCGTATACAGCGATCGGGGGCTATTATTTATTCGCCGTGTCGCTTGCGCCAATAATTACCTGTGGTGTCGGACCGATTTAAAAGATCTGCCCCGGCCGATATTCCGGCGGCGGCGTCTCCTGCTCGCTGAGCCACAGCGCCCGCCCCTGCCGCGCCTGTATATACTGATAGTCGTAACTATCGTCGGGTATGGCGATATTGCCGCTCGACGGATATTTTGCGATGGCCTCTTCGACAATATCGATGCCCAAACCCGGCGTATCCGGCACAATGATATGGCCGTCGACGATTTTAGGTTGGCCGGTCATTACCTCATAACGTTGCGGAACATCGTCTTCCAAATGCTCCAAGATTAGGAAATTGGACAGCGTGGCCATTAGGTGCACCGCTGCCATTTCGGCCACCGGACCCAGCGAACCGTCGTGCGGGGCCATCGAGCAGTAGTGGGCTTCGGCCATCGCGGCAATCTTCTTCATTTGTGATAAGCCGCCCGCGCGGCCGGTGTCGGGCTGTACCACGTCAATGATTTCGCGCTCGATCAGTTCTTTGACGCCCCAGATCCCGGCGTGCCGCTCGCCGGCGGCGATGGGGATGTTGACGGCTTCGGAGACTCGGGCGATGGCGTCGATATTTTCGGGCGCGACGGGGTCTTCGTAAAAGAGCAGATCGTAGTCTTCGAGCGCGCGGCCGAGGGCAATCGCGTCGCGGGTAGTAAGCCAGGGCGGGCCGTGCACGTCGACCATGAGATCGATTTCGGGGCCGACTTCCATCACCCCGAGATCACCCGTGACTCCGAGGTCCGATTCGAGGGCTCCGACTGCCTGGAGTGTCATCGCTCGGTTCCCGACTCCCTGACCCGAGGAGCCCGTCGCTTCACCCACGCCACCCACGTGCCCGGAGAGTCGGGCAACGACGACTGCCTCCGGTGTCACTCCGAAGCCGCCGACTCGAGTCGACCGGCCGATCTGGTCGTCTACGAGAACTCCGATTTCCGGGAGGGGGAGCAGTGCGCCACCTGC
>CAJWER010000061.1 GCA_913030785.1 uncultured Chloroflexota bacterium
GTCGCCTCAAGTTGACCGAGCCTGTGCTCACCAACACCGACCTGGAGAAGATCAAAGGTCTGGACCTGCCCGGTCTGCGGTCCAAGAACCTGTCCACACTCTGGAAACCCGGGGACGGACTAGGCGCACTGGAACGGGCCATGACCGCTCTGTGCGACCGGGCGTCTGAGGCGGTCAAGGACGGCTACTCCCTAATCGTGCTTTCCGACCGGGGCGTCGACGACGAGCACGCGCCTATCCCAAGTCTCCTGGCGACTGCTGGCGTACACCACAGCCTGATACGAGAGGGCTCCCGCACCAGGGTCGGCCTGGTGGTGGAGTCTGGCGAGCCGAGGGAGGTCGCTCACTTCGCGCTCCTGTTCGGCTACGGGGCCGGCGCAGTAAACGCGTACATGGCCTTTGAGACCCTCGAAGAGCTGGCCTCCAACGGCCACGACTCGGGCATTACGGATTACCCAACTGCGGAATCCAACTTCGTGAAGGCCGTCCACAAAGGCGTGGTCAAAGTCATGTCCAAGATGGGCATATCCACTCTGGCGAGCTACCACGGCGCCCAGATATTCGAGGCGGTCGGCCTGGGTCAGGACCTCGTGGACACCTACTTCACGTGGACGCCCTCTCGCATCGGCGGCATTGGCATAGCGGAGATTGAGCAGGATTGCATCCGGCGTCACGACTCTGCCTACCATGACAAGAAAGTGGCCGGCTCGCAGGAGATCGCAGCGGGCGGCCAGTACCAGTGGCGTGCCAACGGTGAGCACCACATGTGGGACCCCGACGCCATCACGAAGGTGCAGCACGCCGTCAAGTCCGGCGACGCCGCGTCCTTCAGGGAGTTCACCGACTATGTGGACTCCCAGAGCGCCGGTCTGTGTACGATCAGGGGGCTGCTGGACTTGAAAAACTCGGACGAACCGGTGTCCCTGGACGAGGTAGAGCCAGCCAAGGAGATCGTCAAAAGGTTCGCTACGGGCGCGATATCCCTCGGCTCCATCGGCCGCGAGGCCCACGAGACTCTGGCGATTGCAATGAACCGCATTGGCGCCCGCTCCAACACCGGAGAGGGCGGAGAGGATCCGTCGCGGTACAAGCCCGACGACAATGGAGACTCACGTAACAGCGCGATGAAGCAGGTGGCTTCCGGGCGCTTCGGCGTCACGAGCAGCTACCTCGCCAGCGCGACCGACCTGCAGATCAAGATGGCCCAGGGCTCGAAGCCCGGCGAGGGCGGCCAGCTGCCAGGCTACAAGGTAGACGAGTACATCGGCTCGGTCCGCCGCTCGACGCCAGGGGTCGAGCTGATCTCCCCGCCACCACATCACGACATATACTCGATCGAGGATCTCGCCCAGTTGATCCACGATTTGAAGAACTCCAACCCGGAGGCCCGTATCCACGTCAAGCTCGTATCCGAGGCGGGCGTGGGTACGATCGCGGCCGGTGTGTCGAAGGGCCACGCCGATGTCGTGCTCATTAGCGGCGACAGCGGCGGCACCGGCGCGTCGCCGGAATCGTCGATCAAGCATGCGGGGCTCCCCTGGGAGCTTGGTGTCGCAGAGACACAGCAGGTCCTGGTGATGAACGACCTGCGGGGCCGCATCGTCGTGCAGACGGACGGCCAGCTCAAGACTGGCAGAGACGTGGCGGTGGCCTGTCTGCTGGGGGCAGAAGAGTTCGGATTCGCCACTGCCCCCCTGATTTCGATGGGCTGCATCATGCTCCGCAAGTGCCACCTCAACACCTGCTCGGTCGGCATAGCCACCCAGGACCCGGAGCTGCGCAAGAAGTTCGCAGGCAAGCCCGAGCACGTCATCAACTACTTCTTCGCCCTGGCGGACCAGCTCCGCGAGATCATGGCGGAAATGGGATTCCGCACCATCAACGAAATGGTGGGCAGAGTAGACAGGCTGGACGCCCGCAAGGCCGCCGACCACTGGCGGGCAAAGGGCCTGGACTTGAGCAGTCTGACGCACATACCGAAGGTTCCCGAAGGCGTTTCCACATACTGCAACGAGGTACAGGACCACGGCCTGGACAAGGCCCTGGATCACAAGCTCATTGCAGAGAGCCGCGAGGCACTCGAAGCCCGCACACCGGTGCGAATAGACCTGCCGGTCACGAATGCCAACCGAACCGTCGGCACGATGCTAAGCTACGAGGTATCGAAGCGCTACGGTGTCGAAGGGCTCGCGGAAGACACCATTCAGGTGCACCTGAATGGCTCGGCAGGCCAGAGCTTCGCGTCGTTCCTTGCCGCCGGGATCAGCATGTACATCGAAGGCGACGCCAACGACTATTTCTGCAAGGGTCTCTCCGGCGGCAAGGTCGTTGTGACCCCTCCAAAAACGTCCACTCTCGTCCCCGAGAGCAACGTCATTATCGGAAACGTCTCTTTGTACGGCGCTACCGGGGGCTCCGTTTTCGTAAACGGCGTCGCCGGTGAACGTTTCGCCGTGCGCAATAGCGGAGCGGAGGCAGTCGTCGAGGGCGTGGGGGATCACGGCTGCGAGTACATGACGCGAGGCCGCGTTGTGGTGCTGGGGCCGACCGGTAGGAATTTCGCCGCGGGCATGAGTGGCGGCGACGCGTATGTTCTGGACGAGGATGGCAAGTTTGCGGTCCAGTGCAACCTTGAAATGGTCGACCTGGAGCCCGTTGAGGCGCAGGAGGACATTTCGGGTCTGCGGCGGTTGCTGAAAGACCACGTGAAATACACCGGCAGCGCCACTGCGAAGCGGGCCCTGGAAGACTGGGACACTATGTTGACCCGGTTCGTCAAGGTGATGCCGAGGGAGTACAAGCGGGCACTCGCGGAGCGCGCCGCGACGGCGAACGGCAGCAAGTTGGCCAAGGTAGCCGGAAATGGGTAAGTCCACCGGCTTCAAGGAGCACAGACGAATTCCGGCGCCGAAACGTCCCGTAGCCATGAGGCTCCAGGACTACTCGGAGCTGTTTGCGACCTGGCACGAGGGGGACATCCGCGACCAGGGCGCCCGCTGCATGAATTGTGCCGTACCTTTTTGCCACCAGGGCTGTCCGTTGGGCAACCTGATCCCAGACTGGAACGACCTGATATACAGGGGCGAGTGGAAACGCGCTCTCGACTCTCTCCACTCGACCAACAATTTCCCTGAGTTCACCGGCAGAATCTGCCCTGCGCCATGCGAGGCGAGCTGTGTCCTGAACATCAACCAGGACCCGGTCACCATCGAGCACATCGAGATGGCGATCGCGGACCGCGGCTGGTCGGAGGGCTGGATTACCCCACAGCCACCCACCCACCGTACAGGGAAGAGCATCGCCGTTGTCGGGTCCGGCCCTTCCGGCCTCGCCGCGGCACAGCAGCTTAACCGCTGCGGCCACTCCGTCACCGTTTTCGAGCGGGCGGACAGTATTGGGGGGCTACTACGGCTGGGCATTCCCGACTTTAAGCTGGACAAGGGCGTGGTGCAGCGTCGTGTCAACCAGCTTGCCGAAGAGGGCGTCGCCTTCAGGACGGGTGTCGATGTCGGGCACGAGTTTCCCGTAACACGACTTACCCAGGAGTTCGACGCGGTGCTACTTTCCGGTGGCTCGACCTCTGCGCGAGACCTACCGGTCCCCGGCCGGGAGCTGAACGGCATCCACCTGGCAATGGAGTTCCTCCCTCAGCAGAACAAGATCAACGCCGGCGAGACCATCGACCCCGCCACTCACATCTCCGCAGTGGGCAAGCGGGTGGTCATCCTGGGAGGCGGCGATACCGGGGCGGACTGTCTCGGCACCTCACACCGCCAGGGCGCGGAGGCTGTTTACCAGTACGAGCTGTTGCCGGAGCCCCCGCAAGAGCGACGTGCCGACAATCCGTGGCCCCAGTGGCCGACGGTGCTGAGGCTCTCGGCAGCCCACGAAGAGGGCGGCGTCCGTGACTACAACATCTTGACCAAGGCCTTCACTGGGTCCAACGGCAGGGTCGAAAAGCTCCACGGCGTACGAATCGAGTGGGGCGCCCCCGACGCGTCGGGCCGGCCGGCCATGATCGAGATCCCAGGCTCCGAGTTCGAGATCGAGACGGAGCTTGTTCTGCTCGCGATGGGGTTCGTCCACCCCGAACACGGCGGCATGCTCGACCAGCTCGGCGTTGATCTGGACCCGAGGGGCAACGTGGTGGGCGACGAACGCAAGATGACCAGCGTGACGGGCGTCTTCACAGCCGGGGACATGACTAGGGGTCAGTCGCTGGTGGTGTGGGCCATCGCCGAGGGACGCGAGGCGGCCAGGGGCATCGACGAGTACCTGATGGGCACGACCTCGCTGCCGAGGGTCCTCAGCGCCCGATAGGGTATCGGGACTGGGACTGGAAACGAGAACTCGCGACCCAGACTGCGGATTGGACAAGAGAGGACGTGGCCACGATTTTCCCGTCCGACTTTGCTAGCTTCCACCAACCTGGTCTCGCAATCGATGTCGCACGACTTCCGATCGCCGGTATTGAGCAATTGTATGAGGGAATTCTCTAGGATGGATGGAATCAAGATTCTCGCATACCTGGCAAGGCGTTGCCGCGCACCCGCCAGTCGTGTTGCTTGGCTAGAGCAATTACCAGTCAACATCAGACACCTTGAAGAAAAGTGGTCGCTTACCCTTGGACATCCTTTCGAGGCTGACGCCTCTGCTTCGTGGGTCGCTCCCTGCACTCAACGAGACGGCTCTCCCGCGGTATTGAAGTTCGTCCTCCCGCATTGGAAGCGCACGACGATATCGCCGGGCTGCGGTTCTGGAAAGGGGACCCAACAGTCTACGTTCTGGAGGCGGACAACGAGTTCAATGCGATGCTGCTAGAGCGTTGTCTCCCAGGAACTCCTTTACGCACTCTACCCTAGGATGAACAAGACCTGGTCCTATTCGAGATGCTGAAACGGCTCTGGCGTAAGCCAAATGAAACTTACTCTTTCCGTGAGTTGGCGGAAATGATAGCAGCCTGGAACCGCAAGACCTTGGAAGAGCTGGAGAGTTGGCCGGATCCCGGTCTAGCCAAAGAAGGGATTCGGATAAGAGAGGAACTGGCTACGAACACACCGGACTCGGTAATCTTGGCAACTGAGCTGCGTACGGGGAATATCCTTCGGGCTGAACAAGAGCCTTGGCTCGTGATCGATCCGAAACCCTTTCTGGGGGACCCGGCCTACGATGCGACTCAGCACCTGCTGAACTGCCTACAAAGACTGGAGTCCGACCCGCGGAGCACGATCTCAAGAAATCTCGAGCTGTTTGAGATCGACCATTAACGTACAAGACTCTGGCTCTTTGCCCGCTTGGCTTCGGAGAATCATGGCAATTACCAGGCTCTTGCTCGAAAGGTCGAACAGGCTTGAGGTCCGGTCAGTGCCGCATGTGCACTGCCCGATCTGACCTAAGAAGGGAATTCTACACGACGGACACAAGCAGTCCGATTCAGGAGGAAGATAATGACGCGGCAGAAGATCGCCTACATCACCAGGTCTGAGCCCGATACGAGCATCGTGGAGTCTCGACTGGAAGGACAGGACTACCAACTGGATATACACGTCTGCGAGAGCCAGGGGGAGGTCATCGAAGCCATTAAGGGGGCCGACGTCATCATCGCCGACGGCGGTATGGCGATGCCCCGCGACGTGATCGCTGAGATAGACACCGCCAAGGCAATCGTGAGTATGGGCCATGGGTTCAATCAGATCGACCATAACGCCGCGACCGAAAAGGGCGTCATGGTGGTCAATACCGCGGGGTTCGTCACAGAGCAGGTGGCCAACCACACGATCATGATGCTGCTGGCCTGCGCCAAGCAACTGACCCGGATGCACGATGTCGTCAGGTCCGGTGGCTGGGACAAAGGCACGCTGGCGAACCTGGGCCACATGCCCACCATCGACGGCCAGACCCTCGGCATCGTCGGCCTCGGCAACATCTCTCGCGCGACCGCTCGAAGAGCCGCCGTGTTCGGCCTGGACGTCATCTCCTACGACCCCTATGCGATTCCGTGGGTCGCAAAGGATTACAGGGTGGAGCTGGTCGGCAGCCTCCAGGAGCTGGCGGAACGGTCTGACTTCGTGTCGATTCTCGTGCCGCTCAACGACGAGACTCGGAAGCTGATCGACGCCGACTTCTTCAACGCGATGAAGCCTACGGCCTACTTCATCAACACCTGCCGCGGCCCGGTCGTCGACGAGGCCGCACTGATTGCAGCCCTCGAAACCGGCCAGATCGCGGGCGCGGGGCTGGACGTGTTCGAGGTGGAGCCTACGCCGCCCGACAACCCGTTGCTGAAAATGGACAACGTTATTGTGACGCCCCACTCCGCAGGCACGTCGGACTCGTCCGTCCCCGGGGGGCTGACCCAGATCGGCGACGAGACGGCGAGGCTACTGAGCGGAACCTGGCCAATGTCCCTTGCCAACCCGGCAGTACGCGAGAAGCTCCCGACCCGCCCAGCCGCGAAGAGCGTGCCGTAGGGGAGGCATGGAGCCTGCAATAGAGTCGGAATTCTGATGTCCCATCAGCAATGTCCCGGGGACCGTGACAAGATTCCGATATCGTTCGAAGGGTGTAAGGTGGAAATCATCGAGAGAGGAATAGTGCAGGAAATCTAAGACTCGGCGAGGCCAAAGTGCCTTTGGTACAAGTCGGTTGGGATGGACGGAATCCACGACCTGCCTCTTAAATGCAGTTCTAGGCAGTCAGCACCAGCGGACGCCCTCGCGTGATGACGACCGTGTGCTCGAAGTGAGCGGAGTCCGTGCCGTCGGCGGTGACTACCGTCCAGCCATCACCTGCGTCCCGGGACACTCCTGAGCCAGCCGAGATCACGGAGTCGATCGCCAGCACGAGCCCTTCTGTCAATGGCTCATCGTCCCACGAGGCGTAGTAGTTGTGGGGGCTTGGCTCCTCATGGATCGTCCTGCCGACACCGTGCCATCCCAGCGCCGGCATGATGCTGGACCCTCGGTGCTCAACCTCAGATTGCACCGAACTGTCGATGACATTCGCGGGGCATTCCGCTCTGGCGGCGCCGGTGGCCCTGCGCAGGGCGTCGCGGGCGCAGGTAGCCAGAGAAAGCCTCGGGATACACCGGCGGCACCGGCGCACCGTGATGGAGGCGTCGGCGAAGTAGCAGTCCAACTCGGCGATGACATCTAGCTTGACGAGATCGCCCGGCTCCAGCCTCCTCTGGCCTGGAACGCCGTGGACGGCCTCGTTGTTGACGCTGATGCAGGCAATACCTGGGAACCCGTAGACGAGGGCGGGCACCGCTTGAGCCCCGTGCAAGTCAAAGGTCCGCGCACAGACATCATCAAGCTCACCGGTGCTCACTCCCGACGCGACGCTTCATAATGTCCAAAGCGGTCCGGACCAGCCGGACGACACGCCTCATCCCGTCGAGGTCTGCCTGCGACCGTATCGTCATCTCGCGCCTCCTTATCCCAGCCTTTTCCCGGCTCTACCGTCTGCGTTTGCGGTCGTCGTCGGTTAGATATGGCTCCAGCTTCGCGATAAACTCAGCCAGGGTGTCTTCAACCGTGGCTTCTGACGTATCAATCACTAGCTTGTGCCGGATGGCTGACGCCTCGTACGCCTCCTCGAACCGTCGCAGGACCATCTCGACGTCCTTGTCCTGCACAACGGGATTATCGTGGGGCGAATCTGCCATTCGCTGACGGATGACTGGCGGGGCCGCCTTTACGTGGACCAGCACGAACTCCGGCGCGAATTTCAGTAGTGCACGCTCTACGGTCTGCTTGACTACGTCGCGGGGCGCGGGTTGGCCCTCGCCACCGTAGCCGAAGTAGAGGGGCCCGTATACTGCGTCCTCGATGTGCATGCCTATCGCCAGGTAGTCGGGGTAGAAGCCCTGCTGCTCCTCCTTGCCCTTGTCGAAGGCCCCTGGCTGTATGTGGTAGTAAAGGCTGTGGCGCTGCATCTGCTCCTTGAACTTCGGGCTGAGGTCGATCAGGTCCCGACGCTCGTCCTCCGACGGGAACGCGTCGGTATCGATGGGCCAGTGGCCGGTAACGTGGGGCACCTTCCAGTGGTCGTGTATCAGCCCGAAGTAGGCCCCCATTTCCTCCTCGCCCCGACGGAGTATGCCCTTCGCCAGGGTGGTGGTTCCCGCGTATTCGCAGCCTACTAGGAGCAGTTTCATTGATGTGCCTCGCTCATGAGCCGTGCCATATTTTCGCCGATAATCGCGTCCACACCGTCTTGGCCCAGAATGTCCGCGTACCCGCGAATCTGGTCCAGGCACTGGCGATAGGTGTAGTGGAGTGTCTCGAAGGGCTGGTCCGAGCCCCACATAAAGGTCTCGACGCCGAACCTGTCCACGAGTAGCTTCAACGTGTCACGGAACTGCTGCATCGGATAGGCCCAGCGAGCGCCCAACGTGACCGACAGCACCAGCTGTAGGTAGACGTTCGGTCTGTCGAGGGGTGCGGCGTCCAGGAGCGCTTTGGGCAGCGACATCGATTCGCCATCTCGGAAGTCCCTCCAGCTGAAGCCATGGGTCAGGACCACGCCGACTTCAGGGTATCGCTCGCACCATAACCGCAGCGCCCGCAACTCGGCGATATAGCCGTCCACACCGGTGCCGCCCCTGGGACCCAGAGTGAAGAATACCGGTACACCATGTTGCGCCACTGCGTCCCAAAACGGGATGAACTCCGGACCGGCCCAGTCTCCGCCATTGCCTTTCAGGTCCAGGAACATGGGCAGGAACTGCAGGCCTGAGAGCCCCAATTCGCAGAACGCACGGTCCACCTTGTCGATGGATGCCTGCATATTTTCGGCAATGAGCCACTCCTCGACGTGGGCTAGCGCCTGAATGCGGTCCGGGAACATGCGGGTGCACTCGGCGACGAAGTCGTTGCCGACTCCAAGATACGGGGTGCGTTGCAGCAGCGCCCGGTCTATCCCGGCGTAGTCCATGTCTGCGACCAGGTTCTCGGCAGGATAGGACATGGCCGCGATACCCGGCGGCAAGAGCTGTTTTACAAAGTCCTCGCCGTCTACGCTCCATTCGAACCGTCCTTGAGTACCGGGCCGGAATTCGGCATCTTTCAGCGCGGCAAAGCCCCAGCCCTTGGACAGGTCCGCAAGACCCCTCGTATCGGCGGGAGTGCGATTGCTCGCCCGCCAGGGAGGCAGACTGTGACCCATGCCAGCGGTCGCAAGCTGAAGATGTCGCCGAAAATCGGCTGGATCTTCGAAGCCTCCGGCACCCGCGAGATCGGGGAGACAGTACGCGTGGCCGTCGTAAATCATCGCGGCCTCCAAGGGCTTGGATTGGCACAAATCGCGCGAGGTGGGCGGAGTCTATCAACACCCTGTGCAGACGTCAACGCAGCCATTGCCGCGCTTTGACAGGCCGCAGCGCCTATGATAAATTTTGCACGTTCGGACGGACGAAAATTAGGAGGTGTGACGTGTCTCTGGAAGACAAGCTCAGTGTTGAGATTATCTACTGCGTACCTTGAAGCTATCACGGAGAGGCGGCCTGGATGGCCACCGAGTTCTTCGCTGAAGCTGGCAACAGCATTGCAATAACGATCACCCCAGGTGACGCCGGCATATTGCAGGTATTCGCAGGCGGTGACAAGATTTTCGACAAGGCGGACGAGGGCGGACATCCCGAGCTTACACGGGTCAAGGCCATGAGGGCCGCGATACGCGAAAAGTTGTCCGTGAGTGCAGCCGCAGACTAAGATGCCCTCACCTCAATCCTCTCCCGTCTGACGGGAGAGGAGGCCGGATTCCTTCTCCTCTAGGGGAGAAGGCTAGGATGAGGGGAAGACGTTAAGGGGCCTGGGAGACGATTCCCAGGCCCCTCTTTATTTCTGCCCTTTTCCAGACTTTTCATGCCGCTGTAGCTACAGTAAGTGGTAGTTGCTGAAAAGCCTGGTGCGGCAGCATCAGGTACGTCACCGAGCCACCATCGCCTTGGTCAAATCGAAGAAGCGATAGATTTGGGCGATTGCCTCCGATGGCAAGACTGCTCCGCGTTCCACGAGATTGACACCGAGTTGCTCGGCGTCGCTGGCCAGGCCATCCAGTACCTCAAATTGTTTGCGGCTGCCCACTGATGCCAATCCCGTCACCGATACGTCGTCGGCGCCCAGGTCCAACTCACCAAATTCACCCAGTTGAGCAGCCTCTGACAGGATACGGGCTATTAGCCTCGTCATCCTTGCGAATATTTCACCGTCCCGGCGAGCGATGTACTTTGCGGCTATCACGCTCATTGCCCAGAAAAAAGTGTCTTGTGGGTCAGCTGTTCTCCAATGGGCGCATTGGCCGCCAGGGGTGGGCCCGGAGGGCCATGAGATTGACGTCGCCAGTCGTCTCCAGACATGAGAGGTAGCCCGCTGTTATTGAATAGCACCCTCTCGTCATCAGGAATTCTTGCCCCTGACTCAGGCTGCCAAAACCAGTCGACATGCTGCGGGCCGGCTTCGCCCGGATAGAACGCCAGCAGGTATGCACCATCGATCGGGGCGTTGGCCACGTTATCCATCAGCAAAACAGGGGGAGCAGGCCGGGCTGCATAGGTTCTGCGACTGTTGACAAGTTCTCCGATACTCTCGTCGGAGACGACGACAGAGAGGTCCAGGTCGCTCAGGGCATCATCATCGCCGCGAGACACCTATCCCGATAGACAGGCTGCGCGAATCCGCGGGTCGGCGCTGAGAATCGCTACGATCCGATCCAATAACTCGGAGCGTTCTCGAAGGCGGGTCGGCAGTAGCTCGTGCATGTTCATCCGGGCGGCAGCCTCTTGTTTTCAGGCTTTTCAGGCCGAT
Source organism: uncultured Chloroflexota bacterium (assembly GCA_913030785.1). GTDB lineage: Bacteria > Chloroflexota > Dehalococcoidia > Lucifugimonadales > CAJWER01 > CAJWER01. The sequence continues at coordinate 10,809 of CAJWER010000061.1, forward strand.
TTAGCTACGGCAGGTGATAGACACTGAAAATCCTGCTGCCCCCATCTGATAATTCTTCGAGCACTTCGCCACCGGGCAAGGTTTCTTTAAGCGTGTCGATATCGTCGGCGTATGGAGGGAGCATCAGGTAGGTTACAGGGCCAGAATCGATGCGCTCCAACGAATACTCGCCGTGCTCCCTGGATCTATCGATACCAGGCGTGTCGGGATACAGATACCTGATCGTCTCGTAGCGATAGCTCCACCTACCGGTGTAGAAGTAGATCCTTCCAGGTTCATCGAATTCATGCGCCGCGTCGAGGCCCGCCACAAGATCGGCGGCGAAGACCCAATCGGTGTAGTCCTGGCGCATCATGACACCGAAGTAGTGCCACGTGTTCCACGAGACCACCCCGACCATGAGCACGCCCACGACGCCGACCGCCAGCCTCAGCCCCACGACATCGTTGAGTCGCCGAGCCTGTCGCACGGCCTCGAAGACCGTAATAGCTGCGAGGCCGTACACGAAGGGCACGGCCATCAGTGTCCGACGCAGCTCTCCCCAATTCCGGCCGCCCAGGAACACCACAGCCAGCGCGAAGACCACCACCAGCGCGAACAGCAGGTGCGGAGGGCTGCGCCATCTGGCGAACGCGATGATGAGACCGATATAGGCGAGCACCGCCAACACCGGGTTCATCGCACCCCTACCTCCCATAGCGTCGGAGAAGTCCACCTCCGAGTGTCTCCACAGTATGATCACACCGTCCCGCAGCCGGCCTCCCAGGAAGCGTATCTTCTCGCCGGCCGTCTGCGCTTCGGCCCACCCCGGGTCGCGCACCACTGAGGTCATGTGGGCGTGCTGGAAGTAGAAATCTCGCTCGAAGAACGCCAGGTGGACCATCGGCAACGCCACCAGCAGCGCGACACCTACCAACAGTGCGAAGCGCTGGACGAGTAGCCGCCAACGGTCTCTGTTCAGCAGCAGGAATATGGCTAGGAATACGACGACGGCGGGCAGGAAGGCGAGGTAGCCGTTGTAGCTGTAGACTCCGGCTCCCAGCAACGCTCCCGCGACGGCCCAGGGCCATATTCGCGCCGACCGGAGGGATATCAGCAGAGCAGCCGCGACCAGGGTCGTCAATAGCGGCATGGATATGACCATGAACGCCATCCGACTGTAGTGCATGTGCCAGTAGGAGAAGGTCAGCGCCACCACCGCGAAGATGGCTATCCAGCGGCCGAATCCTAGCCGGAACAGGAGGTAGGCCGCGGGCACCGTCACGATGCCTAAGAGCGACATGGAGAGCCGCAGCGTGAACAGGGTCGGCTCCGACAGCTTGAATATCAGGGCTGTGAAGTAGAGAGGCCCGGTAGGCTGCCCGAGAGCCGAGCCCACGTACGGCCCTATCCACCCTTCCACTGTGATCCGCAGCGCATCGAGCCCGGTGAGCGCCTCGTCGCCGGTTAGCCCGGCGGGAATCTCCGTGATGCGGTAGAGTCGCAGAAACGCCGCAACGACGGTGATCAGGGCGACGAACGCAAGCTCCAGCCTGTTTCGGAGGAGCCACGTTCGGAATTCCGAACGTGAGGACGGCCACACGACCTGAGGTGTCTCCCATTTGGCACCGGGCTTCGGGACCCACCTAATCTTACGAATGGGCCGAAGCAGGGCGGACGCCGAGTCCCTGTAGCGAACCCGGGCAGTGCCTCGACTCTCGGTGTTGGGAGCGGCGATGGTGTGGGAAGCCCCGGCCAGCACCACACCGCATGAGTCACAGAAGGGGTTGTAGGAGGGGTTGGGCGTGCCACAGGCAGCACAAGCCAGATCGGCCTGTAGCGTGCGGCCACAGTCGCCGCAGTACAGCGACCCTTCGCGGTTTCGGTAGCTACACCATTGGCAGATCATCGGGGGTAGTCGGTATCCCTAGTAGCATGGGGAGAGCAGAGGTGTCGCGTCTCCTTGCTCGTCTTCAAATCCCCTCCGGTCGCGAGCCTTCCAGGTAGGTGGTCCGGTCGAACGGATCCGGGACAGGGAAGTAGATGAGCAGCTTGGCCCCGGCATCACCCACCACCGTAAAGGCGTGGGGCACGTTGGCCGGTATCGCCAGGGTGTGGTCAGCGCCTACTGTGCGCACCTCGTCCCCCAGTCGCGCTTCTACGGCCCCTTCGAGGACGACGATCAGCTCCTCGTCCTCATGCTGATGCAAAGGCGCGCCCGTGCCAAACTCGGCCACCGCATAGGTCAGGGTTGTGGACATGCCGTTGGCAGGCCCAGCGATATCCCAGGTCCGATAGCCCGGTCTCCACGGAACCTCGGGCATAGCATTGTGGTCGACTATGGGCATTTCTAAAAACTCCTCGCCGGACGAATCGGGCGTTCAGCATAGCATACGGACGGTCGCTCTTCGCCGGGTTTGGGGTACAAGGCGCATGTTCTTGTCCTACAACCCAGCAAGGTTGGGACAAGACCGAGGCCGGACCCTGCCGCTGTGCTATCATCCGTGGGCCTGCGCGGGTTGTGCACCAAGAGCCGCGAATCCAGGACGGTGCTTCGACGGGCTCATCACGAACGCAGCTTTAGACTTACCGTTCGCCCTGAGCTTGTCGTAGGGCAAATCACCCAACGCGACAATGGTAGTCCAAGGCTATTCGAGAGCCAGGGAGTTCTAGTCTATGAGAACGGTTTTCATGGGGACGCCGGGGTTTTCGGTGCCCGTGCTCGTCGCCCTTCTGGACGCGGGACACGAGGTCGTCGGAGTGTACACACAGCCCGACAGGCCCATTGGACGCCGTCGTCAGCCTGCACCATCGCCCGTCAAGGAGGCCGCAGAGGAGCGAGGGCTGCCAGTACTCCAGCCACCTTCCCTGAAGCGTACTGAGGCTCAGGAGAAGTTGGCGAAGTTGACGCCCGATGTGATCGTGGTCGCGGCCTACGGACTGAGCTTGGTCCTCCTCATCGTAGGTCTACTGAGCCTGAGAAGGGAGAGCAACCGGGGCCTGCCTGCCCCCTTGCCCCCAGGCTGATCCGGCCCGACGGGAGTCCATGCCTGCCCCCCTACCCAGGTTTGCCACGCTCGCCTATTGCCTGCCGGCCCTGGGTCTGGGGCTGCTGGTCCTTTCCCTGCAATTGGCTGCGCCGCGCTTCTACCAGGAGGTGCACGGTCTCGACCTCACCACGCTCACGATCATCGTTCTGACGGTCCGGCTGTTGGACGTGCTGTTGGCTCCCGTGGTCGGATTGGCTTCCGATCGATTGCGCACCCGATTCGGGCGTCGGCGCCCCCTCCTGGTAGTGCTCGTGATACCCCTCGCCGGGGGTGCGGCCATGACCCTGGATCCCGTTCCTGGAGCGGGCCCTGTGTGGTTCACCCTCGCTTTCTCTTTGTCGTTGATTCTCACCACGGCCGTGGCGGTGAATCACGAAGCCCTGGGGCTCGACCTGATCGGCGGCCACGATCGGCGCACGCGCCTCTGGGCTCTACGGGATGGTTGCTTCCTACTGGCGGCGCTCATCCTTGTGCTCACCTGGAATCCGCTTGCACCCATGGCGCGAGGCTGACTCAGTT